>JBIIJJ010000160.1:0-4292 GCA_044233875.1 Miltoncostaeaceae bacterium
AACATCCGGCCGTGCACTGAGTGCTTCTCGTTCGCCGAGGGCGATCTGTGCCCGGTGTGCGCCGACACCCGCCGCGACCCCACCCTCATCTGCGTGGTGGAGGAGCCCTCGGCCATCATCTCGATCGAGCGCACGCATGAGTTCCGCGGCAGGTACCACGTACTGGGCGGTGCGCTCTCACCCATCGACGGGGTCGACCCCGAGGACCTCCGCATCGCGGAACTCGACCAGCGCATCGAGCGCGACGGGGTCACCGAGTTGGTGATCGCCACCAACCCCACGATGGCCGGTGAGGCGACTGCCCTGTTCCTGGCCGACCGCGTGCGGGGGAGGCTGCGGGTCACGCGGCTGGCCAGCGGGCTTCCCGTGGGCGCCGACCTCGAGCATGCAGACGAGCTCACGCTCGGTCGCGCGCTGCTCGGACGACGCGAGATCTGACCGGCCACCAGAGGTGACGCGCTGACGGACGACGACAACAGGCTTCCCGCAGACCTCCTCGGCGAAAGTGCCGACGACGATGCCCTGTGGGCAATCTTCTCGACGTCGCGCAACCCGATGCTGCTGGCCGACGACGAGCGCCGGTACGTCAACGCCAACACCGCCGCCCTGGTACTGCTCGGCTACGACCTCGCCACCCTGCGCACCATGCGCATCGATGATGTCGCCCTGCCCGAGGCACGCCCGTTCATGAATGACGTCTGGAACGACTTCCTGGTGCGCGGTGGCTCCATCGGCCACTTCGCCATCCTGAGGTCCGACGGCACCCCGGTGACCGTGGAGTTCAATGCCACCGCCAACGTGCGCCCCGGCCTGCACCTCACGGTGTTCATCAACCCGCTGGTCACCGGCGATCCCGAGGGCCTTGACGAGATCGCAGAGGGCAAGTTCACCGTGAGCGAGCCTGTCGAGGCCGTGGCCGAACGCAGCGGGTCCATCCTCACCCCGGTGGAGCGACGGGTCATCACCCTGCTCGCCCTGGGATTCAGCTGGCACGAGGTGGCCGATGAGCTCGACACCCCCGCATCCGAGGTGCGGGCGGTCATGCAGGCGGCCATGGAGAAGCTGGGCGCCCGCACGCGCGCCCACGCCGTGAGCGTGGCCATACGCGCCGGTGAGATCGACCCCTCAGACCCCTCCCTGGGCTGACCCCGGGCACGTCGCCCCCCGGGGGGTCCGGGACGGCCGTTAGCCTGCCTTCCCGATGGCAGACGCCGGCTCAAGCACCCAGACCGATTCCTCCGCCGCATCCCGGCAGGCCTTTGCGAGCTTGACAAAGCGGGAGCGCAACCGGGTCATGGCCAGTGCGGTGCTGCGGATGATGCTGTCCATCGGCCTGCTGGTGATCATCTACGTGATCACGCCGCCGGATGACCTTGCCAAGGGCACGCTCGGGATCGGCCTGATGCTGGGCGTGGTCCTTCTTGTCGTGCTCATCGCCTGGGAACTTCACCGCACCATGAACGACCCCTATCCCGAGGTGCGCGCCGCCACAGCGTTGCTCGTGCTGGTGACTGCGGTGGTCGTCGTCTTCGCGCTCTCGTACGCGGCGATCTCAGCGGCCAACACGGAAAGCTTCACCGAGCCGCTCAGCAAGGGCGACGCCATCTACTTCACGGTCACAACGCTCTCCACGACCGGCTTCGGCGACATCACGGCGGTGTCAACGGCGGCCCGCTGGGTGGTGACGGGGCAGATGCTGTTCGACCTGGTGCTGCTGGTCGGCCTGGCACGGGTGTTCATGCTGGCGGCCAAGGTGAGCCGCGCCCGGCAGTCCCGGGCGGCCGACGCCAAGTAGGCGCCGGCACGCCGGGACCCCCTGGTCACTCGTCGCCGAGTGCGCTCCAGCCCACCGTCAGCGCCCACAGAACCGCGGCGCTCAGGATGATGACGATCAGGCTCCACAGCGGGTAGGCCGGGAACCATGCGAACTGGCCGATCATGTTGATGGCCACCACGACGAGCGCGAACCACCTTCCCGCCTCGCTGAGGGAGAACAGCGAGAGGGCGCCCAGGACGAGGATGATTCCCCAGATGAGGAGTGCCCACCCCCACAGCGTGTAGTCGGTGCTCACCACGAGCCCCGACGACGGGATGATGTACACCTCTTCCTTGAAGAGGGCCACGAGACCCTGGATCACGTCGAACACGCCGACGACGAACATGACCGCGCCGGCGAACATGACCCATCCGCCAACCGCCGCCGGATTTCGCTCCTTTGCGCCCACGATCCACCTCCGGTCGCCACGATGTTGAGGTGCTCCACCAGGGAGCGACTACCTCAGGAACGTACGCATGCGCGACCTGACGGCTGCCCCCCGGTCGTCCAGTCCGGGGCTATCCACGGGTGGGGCCCCGCAACGACGAAAGCCGCCTCAGTGGCGGCTTTCCGGGTACTGGCGAGGTCGCTCTGGACCGGTGATGATGGGCAGTACTGGGATTGAACCAGTGACCTCCCGCGTGTGAGGCGGGCGCTCTCCCGCTGAGCTAACTGCCCGGGAGGCGGGAGGCTACCAGCCTCCCGCCCGAGGAAAAGCGGAGAGAGAGGGATTTGAACCCTCGAACCGGGGAATACCCGATTACGCGCTTTCCAGGCGCGCTCCTTCGACCGCTCGGACACCTCTCCGGGGGTCGCCATCGTATCGGACGCGGGGACCGCGCCGGCGCCACGGCGCGGTCCGACATCTTTCGGGTCCCTAGGATTGCTCTCACAGTTCTCCAATAAGCGCCGCGTTGACTTCCCCCACACCCCACCAGGAGCCCTCGATGTCCCGACGCACTACCTCCTACGCCCTCGCGGCCGCTGTCACCCTGGCCGCCGCCGGCGGGCTGGCCACCCCGTTCGCCGCGGCCGCGACCAAGATCTTCTATGCGGGAAGCGACGGCGTGGGCAATGCCATCACCCGGGTCTTCGTGCCCGACGCGGGTGCTGACGACCCGATCGACTTCACGGATGCCGGCACGCAGTACGGCGGCATGGCGGTGGCTGTGGACTCCACCACAGGGCGCCTGTACTGGGCGGGACAGACGGATGGCGGCACCGGCATATCGGCGAACAACCGCGGTTTCGTGCGCGGCGTGTCGGCATCCGACGGCAGTTCGGTGGGCATGACGCCCTGGTCCACCACGGGCACCGGCAGCGCGTTCGACCTGACCATCGACCCGCTCACGCAGACGGCGTTCTGGTCCGGGCTGGACACCGGCGCAAACTTCCTGCACAGCGGAACGATCGGGGGGGCATCGCTCACCGCCGGGCCATCCGCCGGTTCGCCGTCGCAGTCGCTGAACCTGGCCCTCAACCCCGCGAACGGGCGTCTCATCACGGGCCAGAGCGTCGCCACCAACGGCTCGAATGTAAGCCTGGGCCAGTACCTGACCTCGACCATGGCATCGAGCTCGAACTACCTGAGCTCCTCGTCAACCCAGCGGGGTATCACGTCGATCGTCACCGACCTCACCGGTTCAGTCGGCTACTGGACCGTGTGCAACACGAAGGGCGACGCGATCGGCACGGGTTGCATCGACAGCAGCGGTGCGAGCGCGTCCGGCGACGTGTTCAAGAGCAACACGCGGTCGACGACCGGGGTGGTCGAGGCGGGAATCACGGCCCTGGCAGTGGATGGCAATGGATGCCTGATCTACGCCAACAGGACCGGCGACATCAAGCGGAGCTCAACGGTGGGCTCGTGCACGCAGGCCACCCTGCGTGGAGGCACCGGCACGAACATCGCATCGCTCTGGCTCGTCGAGTCGCCGAGTGCAACCGGCGCCCCGACGGTTTCGGGCACGGCCACCACCGGTGGCACCCTCACCTGCGCCGACGCCACCTGGGCCGCAGACGTGCCGGGTGCCCGGCTCTCGCGCATGCCCGCCTCACGCACCTACGCCTGGCAGCGTGACGGCTCGACAGTGGCCGGCGCCGCCGCATCAACCCACACGCCCGATACGGCCGGTTCGTACACCTGCACCGTCACCGGCACCAATGTGGCGGGATCAGGGACCTCCGCGGCATCCGCCGCGAAGACGGTGATGGCGGCATCCAGCGATTCGTCGTCCGGTGCGTCAACCCCCTCGGTGCCCTCGGCCCCCACGTCGGTGACGGCCGCACGGTCGGGCACGGGCGCCATCGCAGTGAAGTGGACTGCCCCGGCATCCACCGGCGGATCAGCCGTGACCGGCTACACGGTGACGGCATCCCCGGGCGGGCGCACCTGCACCAGCAGCACCACCACGTGCACGGTGAGCTCGCTGACCAACGGCACCAATTACACCTTCACGGTCGTCGCCCGGAACGC
>JBIIJJ010000161.1:0-4264 GCA_044233875.1 Miltoncostaeaceae bacterium
CGCTCCTGTCGACGGCCACGTCGCCGTCGATGCGAAAGCCACGGGATCCAAGGGAGGCGAGATCGACATTCGATGGGGAGGCCGTGCCATAGATCACGTAACTGGATCCGGCCGCACCCACGATCACGTCTGCCCGGCCGTCACCGTTGACGTCTCCTGCAGAGGCGACTGAGTAGCCGCTGTAGTCATCGGCAGCGGCGCCGTCGATGCGAAAGCCACTGGATCCAAGGGAGGCGAGATCGATATTCGATGGGGAGGCCGTGCCGTAGATCACGTAGCTGGATCCGGCGTCATTACGCGAGGAGGGGTCTGCGCCGTACGCACCCACGATCACGTCTGCCCGGCCGTCACCGTTGACGTCTCCTGCAGAGGCGACTGAGTAGCCGCTGTAGTCATCGGCAGCGGCGCCGTCGATGCGAAAGCCACGGGATCCAAGGGAGGCGAGATCGATATTCGATGGGGACGCCTGACCGTAGATCACGTAACTGGATCCGGCGTCATTACCCGAGGAGGTGTCTGCGAAGGGCGCACCCACGATCACGTCTGCCCGGCCGTCACCGTTGACGTCTCCTGCAGAGGCGACTGAGTAGCCGCTCCGGTCATTGTCAGCGGCGCCGTTCAAGGTGACGTTTGCCTGGGTGAGCAGGTCGACGGTGCCCTGCTGCTGGGGCAGCACCCCGAGCGCAACGGCGCTCAGCGCCGCGAGGCATGCGCCGGCAGCAAGAGGCAGTCGGAAGTGGCGCCAGGAGACGGAGCGGGTCATCAGGGGGTCCTCATGTGGGGTTCGGCATCGCCGAGGATACTCGTGCGTGGCCAAATGGCTTCATGGGACGGGTATCGGGGCCCACTACCTCACGCGCTTGGTCACCACCGACTTCGCCGGCGGCGAATGGCGCGCGAATGTGCGCACGGTTGTGAGGTTGATGGCTACGGTGTCCTCGATACGGTGGCCATAGCCACCGGCCAGACACACGGCCACCGGCACGCCTTTCTCACCCATGGCGTCGCGCACCAGGCGATCGCGCTCGGCCAGGCCCATCATGGTGATGGCCAGCCGGCCCAGGCGGTCGTCCTCATGCGGGTCGGCACCCGCGAGGTAGAAGCAGATGTCGGGCCGGCCGCGATCGAGGGCAACCGGCAGCAGGCGCTCGACGGTGGCGAGATAGGCATCGTCGCCCGTGCCGTCGGGCAGGTCCTCCTCCACGTCGCCCGACACGCGCCGGAACGGGTAGTTGGCGCCGCCGTTGATGCTCATGCAGGTGGCGTCGGGGTCGGCGCTGCCTGCAAGCATCGAGTGGGTGCCGTCGCCCTGGTGAACGTCGAGGTCGATCACCAGCACGCGCTGCACACGGCCGTCGGCGCGCAGGCGCCGCGTGGCCACCACCACGTCGTTGAAGGTGCAGAAGCCCTTGCCCGCGTCGGCAAAGGCGTGATGCGTGCCGCCGCCGAGGTTGATGCCAGTGCCGTTGTCGAGGGCGGCGTGCGCCGCCGCGATGGTGGCGCCCACGCTGCGGCGGCCGCGCTCCACCAGCTCAGGCGACCACGGCAGGCCCACGGCCTTCTGCTCGCGGTCGCTCAGGCGACCGGTGAGCGCGCGCTCGAGGTACAGCGGGTGGTGCGCCAGCAGCAGATCGGCGTCCGTGGCCGCCGGGGCCTCGCCCACCTCGGCCAGCCCCTGCGCCTCGATCTCCTCCCGCAGCGTGCGGTACCGCCCGAGGGGGAAGCGGTGGCCGTCCGGCAGGGGGTAGGTGAACCGGTCGTGCGCGAAGGCGCGGGTCACGGGGGCACCCGGGCAGGCGGCCTCAGCGGCCGGTGAAGTCCGGGTCCCGCTTCTCACGGAAAGCCCGCAGCCCCTCCTCGATGTCCTCGCTCTGGAAGGCCCGCTGACGCCAGCGCTCGGCGATCTCCGAGGCCTCGCTTGGCGCGAGGCCATCCTCGATGGCACGGATGACCGACCGCATGCCGGCCACGGCGATCGGGCCATTGGCGGCCACGGCCTGGGCCTCGGCGATGGCCAACTCGAGCAATTCGATGCGATCGACCACTCGGTTCACCAGGCCGATCTGCCGCGCGCGGTCGACGTCGATGGGCCGGCCGGTGAGGAACAGCTCGCGGGTGGCAGGGGCGCCGGCGACGCGCACGAAGCGCTGGATGCCCTCGGCCGAATAGACCCAGCCCAGGCGTGCCGGCGGCATGCCCAGGCGCGCGCCGCGGGCGGCGATGCGCCAGTCGGCGGCCATGGCGATCTCCAGCGCACCGCCGAAGGCGCTTCCGTTGATGGCGGCGATCACCGGCACCGGGCAGCCCTCCACCGCGGCCGCAGCACGGCCGAGCAGCCGCTCACCGGTGCGCACGGCGTCGGTAAGCGCCTCGCCGTCGCGTGCCTGCAGGTCGACCCCGCCCGAGAAGTTGCGGTCGCCCTCACCGGTGAGCACCACGGCGCGAACGTCGCCAAGGGCGTCGGCCTCGAGCTGCGAGGCGAGCGAGGCCAGCATGGCGTCGTCCAGGCTGTTGGCCCGTGCCTCGTTCGCGATGGTCACCACGGCAACGAAGCCGTCGTGCTCGATGTCAATGCGCCCGGCGGAGTCGGAGGTCATGGGCGGCACTCTACGTCGGTGTCAGGCACCGGGTGGTGTCAGGCACCGGCCGGGGACAGGCACCGGGGGTTGTCTGTCCCCTGTGTCAGGGGTTACGCGTGAGGTGTGCCAGGAGGGTGTCGGTGACCAGGGTCGGGGCCTCCTGCTGTGCCCAGTGGCTCACGCCCTCCAGCATCACCACCTCAAGCGGGCCCTCCACCTTCGTGACCGACTTCTCCAGGAGGAGCGGGCTCATGTAGGCGTCGGCATCGGCCCAGGCGATGGTGGTGGGCACCGTGATGGGTGGAAGATCGGGCGGCGGCTTGAGCCAGTTCTCGGCCGGGATGTTGGCGCGGTAGTACTCGAGCGCGGCGGTCATGGCACCCGGGCGCATGAGGGCGTCCTTGAACACCCGGCGCTCCTCGGGCGGGAACGTGCCCGGCGCTGCGGTGTCGAACACGAAGGTCTCGAGGTTGGCGGCGTCATCCTTGAGCAACCACTCCTCGGCCACGCCCTCGAACTGGAACAGCAGCATGTACCAGCTCTTCTGCTGCTGCTCGGGCACCTGACGGCACTCGGCGCTGGCAACGGGATGCGGCGAGTTGACGATGAACAGCGACCGCACCTTGTCGGGCATGAGCGCCGAGGTGGCCCAGCACAGGCTGCCGCCCCAGTCGTGGCCCGCGAGGTGCGCGTAGCCGTGGCCCAGCGCGTTGATGAGCCCCACCACGTCCCCCACCAGCTTGGGGAAGGCGTACGCCTCGGTGCCCTCCGGCCGGTCGCTCTCTCCGTAGCCGCGCAGGTCGGGCACCACGGCCAGGTAGCCGGCCTCGCCGAGGGCGACGGCCTGGTGGCGCCACGAGTACCCGATCTCGGGGAACCCGTGCCACAGGATGACCGGCACGCCGTCGTCGGGGCCGCACTCCTGCACCGAGAGCTCCACCTCGCCCACATCTACGCGACGGCGCCGTGCGCCCGGGATGTCACCAATGCTCATTCCGCCTCCGGGGGTCGGGGTGAGGAGAGGGTCAGGTGTCGAGCGCCGCGAGGTCGAGCATGTCGCTCACCACGCGGTCGAACCCCAGCCCCGCCACCTCGGCTGCCTTGGGCAGCAGGCTGGTGTCGGTCATGCCGGGGATGGTGTTGACCTCAAGCACCCACAGGCGCCCCTCGTCGTCGAGGATGAGGTCGACCCGGGCGATGCCGCGGCACTCGAGCGTGCTGGCGGCGGCGATGCTCACGCGCGCGGCCTCCTGCACGATGTCGTCATCGAGGTCGCGGGGCGGCCTGAGCTCGGTCTCGCCCGGCGTGTAGCGCGCCTCGAAGTCGTAGAAGTCGTGCCCGAGCGGCACGGCCTCGATCACCGGCAGCGCCCAGGGGTCGTCGGCCATCACCACGCTCACCGCGAGCTCGCGGCCGGGCACGAAGCGCTCCACCAGCACGCGGTCGTCGTAGCCCATGGCGTTGAGGATGGCGCCGCCGAGGTCACCGGGCTCGCGCACGATCGATATGCCCAGCGCCGACCCCTGCCGCGCGGGCTTCACGCACAGCGGCAGGCCCAGCGACTGCTGGATCTCCGGCAGGGCGTCGGCCGCCCCCATCTTGCTGAAGGCCTCCTTGGAGAAGGCGTACCCGTGCGGCACGGGGATGCCCACCTTGCGGAAGAGAGCCTTGCTCACCACCTTGTC
>JBIIJJ010000162.1:0-4262 GCA_044233875.1 Miltoncostaeaceae bacterium
GGGATGCCCCGCAAGCGGTATCTCGGCCTCGGGCGTGAAGATGCGCAGCACCGGCTCGCCTGCGCGCGCGGCGAATACCGACTCCGACAGCGCCAGTTCGGCGGCGAGCCGCTGCATCACCGCGGGTGGTGGCAACTCGTCGCCCATCACCACCGCCAGGGGGTTCCCCGAAAGCGGCCCGGTGGCGAACACATCGACCCAGTGCATCTCCATGCCAGTAGTGTCCCAGCCCATGTCCTGGACGGGGTGGACAATCTCGGGTGCGGCAATCGCCCTGGCCGTTCTTCTGGCGGCGGGCCTTGCCGTTGCCATCGTGCGCGGCCTCTGGCTCAAGCGGCGAATCGCCTGGAGCGGCCGTCGCATCTCACCGATCGCCGACGGCATCAGCGCCGGCCTTGCCGACATCGAGCGGGGGGTGGCGCGTGCCCAGGACGGCGCCGCCGAACTCGGCCGCGAGATCGATCGCCTGCGGGTGCCGGTTGCCGAATTACAGGTGATCAGCCGGCACGCGTGGGCGGCGATCATGGAGATCAAGGGCCCGCTCGGCTGGTTGGCGGGAATCCGCGCGCTCATCAGGTATCGCGGGCGCTAGCTCAGTGATCGCCGCCGTCGTGGACGTCGGCTCCAACTCCGTGCGGCTGCTCCTCATGGAGCGAATGGACCCGGACGGGGCGGTGGGCGAGAGGGTGCTGACCGTCACCGGCCTGCGGCGCGGCGCGTCGGCGGACGGCACCGTGACCGCGCAGGCCATCGCGCGACTCGATTCCTGTCTTGCCGACTACGCGGTGCGCATCGCGGCGGCGGGCTCGCCGCCCATGCTGGCCGTGGGCACGTCCGCCGTGCGTGACGCCCCAAATCGTGCTGAGGTCGAGGCCGTGGTGCAGCAGCGCCTGGGCACGGCGCTGCGCGTGGTGAGCGGCGGGGAGGAGGCCGCCCTGTCATTCGCCGGCGCGCGACTCGTGATGGGCGACCGGACCGGCCCGTGCACGGTGATCGACATCGGCGGCGGCAGCACCGAGGTGGTGGAGGGCGATGGCGGCGGACCCGGGAATGCCGTGAGCCTGCAGCTCGGGGTGAACCGCCAGGGGGAGATGATCACGGCCGATCCACCTCCCCCGCATGAGGTGCAGGCCATAAGCGATGAGGCCGAGCGCATGGTGCGGGAGGCCACCGTTCGCTTCGCGTCGACGCAATTGCTCGTGGGCGTGGCGGGCACCGTCACCACCGTCGCCGCCGTGATGCTGGGTCGCTACGACCCCGTGGCCATCCACGGCATGCACATCGGCAGGGACGATGTGCAGCGGGTGCTCGCGGGCCTCGCCGGGTGCGATGCCGACGAGCGCGCACGCACGCCGGGGCTGCATGCCGACCGCGTGAACGTGATCGTGCCGGGGCTGGCGATCCTGCTCGGATGCCTTGATGCGCTGGGGGTCACCCGGCTGGTGGTGTCGGAACGGGACATCCTCGACGGCATCGCCATGGAGGCCCTGCGCGACGGCGACGCGGCGACGCCGTAGACTCGCGTGCGATGGGCACTGAGGCGACATCCGACGCCGAGGGCGCGATCCACGCGGTGGACGGCCTCGCCGAGGCGCTTGCGCGCACCGAGGACCCTGCCGATGACCGCCGCATGATCTTCTCGAAGGGCGAGAACACGCGGCACATCAGGCACGGGCAGGTGCTCGATCGCTGGCCGATCCTCGCGGAGGACTGGTGCCGGCGCGTGGAGGACACCCGGCTGTCCTCGGTGGACCGCACGCCCGGCGCAGCAACCTTCGGGCGCTGAGCGTGGTGGGCATGCCCTCCGGCCGGAGTGGCGGAACTGGTAGACGCGGGGGACTTAAAATCCCCGGTCCTTCGGGGCGTGCGGGTTCGAATCCCGCCTCCGGCTCCTTCAGTGCCGGCCAGGCGGGCCCATTGCGGGCCCGCCTGGCGGCATGGAGCTGGTGCTACCCGGCCACCGAGCGCTTGAGCTGGGCGCCCGCCTGGAAGCGGGGCACCGTGCGCGCGGGAATGTTGATCTTCTGGCCCGGGTTGCGGGGGTCGACGCCCTGGCGGGCGGCGCGGTGCGACACCGAGAACTTGCCGAAGCCGGAGAACTGCACCTCGTCTCCGGCCTTGAGGGCGAGCTCGAGCTCATCCAGGACGGCCTGCACTGCACGGGACGCCTGGTCGTTGGTGAGGTCGGCTGCACGCGCGACGCGCTTGACGAAGTCGGCCTTGGTCATGGGTCTCCTCGCTTCGGTGACCTCCGGACGGAGGCTGCAGCGATCGCTGCGAAGTGGCGCTGACGCTATCAACGCATCCGGACGCAACAAGGGTCGCAGGGTCGAAAATTGGCTTGTCGCAGGGGTTTTGGCGTGATACGACGCAAGCCGCTGGCGCGAATCGAGGTGGAGTTCCCGGCCCCGGGGTTCGCCGCTCCCAGGGTGTCGTTCCCCGGTGGCGGCTCGGGCCGACCGCAGGCGGCCGACCGCCTCGACCTGGTGCTGGGCCTTCTGGCCTCGGGCGTGCACGGCACGGCCGAGGGCGACGTGCGGGCGGCGGCTGATCGCATGCGTGCCGTGGCCACGGCGATCGCCGGGAGCCCGGACGGCACCGTTGCCCCGGGAACGGTCACGGTGCCCACGCGCCGGGAGGGCATCGTGGACATGGAACTGGTGCCGTGGTCCGGTGCCCGCGGTGGCGTGACCGTGACCCTCGACCTCGTGCGGTCCGCGGTGGGGCCGGTGCCGGTATGCCGCTCCGGCTCATCGGCCACCATGCTGATGCTGGCCGGCCTGATGGCCGCCTGCTGGGACGCCCGGGACTCAGGTGCGGACTCCCGTCTCGCCCTGGCCCTCTCGATCGAGGGGCTCATCGCCTGGTACGCCGAGGCCCATCGCCTCACGCCCGTGCGCGACGCCGTGGAGTCGGCGCGCACCCACGCCGCCGATCGCATGCGCGCTGCCGGCCGGGTGCCGCCCGACGCCCTGTCGGGCGCTCCGGCCTGAGCCCAGCCGCCCGGGTCGGCCTGCCCCGCTAGTCGTCCTGGTGGGTGCCCACCGCGGCCATCGCCGCGATCTCGCCCACCACCTCCTCGTTGGCCAGCGTGGTCACGTCACCCAGCTGGCGCTGCTCCGACACGTCGCGCAGCAGGCGCCGCATGATCTTCCCGGAGCGCGTCTTTGGCAGGTCCGGGGTGAGCACGATGGATGCGGGCTTGGCGATGGGTCCGATCTGCTTGGCGACGTGGTCGCGGAGCTCGGCGATGAGCGACTCGTCACCGTGCACGCCGTCGCGCAGGGTCACGAACGCCGCGACGGCCTCGCCGGTCACGGGATCGGCGCGGCCCACCACCGCGGCCTCGGCCACGGCGGGGTGGTCCACGAGCGCGCTCTCGATCTCGATGGTGGACAGGCGGTGCCCCGACACGTTCATGACGTCGTCGATTCGCCCAAGCAGCCAGTAGTCGCCATCCGCGTCCACCCGGCAGCCGTCTCCGGCCAGGTACATGCCGGGGAAGCGGCTCCAGTAGGTGTCCACGTAGCGGTCGTCATCGCCGAGGAGGGTCCGCAGCATCGACGGCCACGGCTTGTCGATCACCAGGTAGCCGCCCTCGCCGGCGGGAACGTCCTGGCCGTCATCGCCCACCACGCGAACCGAGATTCCCGGCAGCGGACGCGACGCCGAGCCCGGCTTGAGCGTGCTGATCGCCGGCAGGGGGCTGATCATCATGCTTCCCGTCTCGGTCTGCCACCAGGTGTCCATGACCGGTGCCGTGCCGCCCCCGATCAGGTCGCGGTACCACTCCCACGCCTCGGGATTGATGGGCTCGCCGACACTGCCGAGGATCCTGATGCGCGAGAGGTCATGCACCTTCGGGTAGGAGTCGCCCCACTTCATGTAGCTGCGGATCGCCGTGGGGGCCGTGTAGAGGATGGTCACCCCGTAGCGCTCCGCGATCTCCCACATGCGGCTGTGGGATGGAAACGCCGGGGCGCCCTCGTACATCACGCTGGTCGCGCCGTTGGCCAGCGGCCCGTACACGATGTAGGTGTGGCCGGTGATCCAGCCGATGTCGGCGGCGCACCAGTAGATGTCGTCATCGCGAAGGTCGAACACCATGCGGTGCGTTGCCGCCGCGCCGGTGAGATACCCGCCGCTGGTATGCACGATGCCCTTGGGCTTGCCCGTGGTTCCCGATGTGTAGAGCGCGAACAGCATCTGCTCGGCGTCCATGGGCTCGGCGGGGCAGTCGGAGCTGGCCACCTGCTCGAGTT
>JBIIJJ010000163.1:0-4254 GCA_044233875.1 Miltoncostaeaceae bacterium
CATCGCCACGCCCTGCCCGCCGCCCACGCACAGCGCGGCAACGCCGATGCGGGCCTCGCGATGACGCATCTCATGCAGCAGCGTCACGAGGATGCGCGCGCCGGATGCCCCCACCGGGTGCCCCAGGGCGATGGCGCCCCCGTTGACGTTGAGGATCTCCCGGCCGATGCCGAGCTCGCGCTGCACGGCCACGGCCTGCGCCGCGAAGGCCTCGTTGATCTCGAACAGCTCCACGCGCTCGATTCCGATGCCGGCGCGATCGAGCGCCTTGCGCACGGCGTCCACCGGGGCGTACCCCATGATCTCGGGCGCGATGCCGGTCCATGCATACCCCAGGATCCGCGCCATCGGCTGAACGCCGAGCGACGCCGCGCGATCCTCCGACATCACCACCATGGCGGCGGCACCGTCGTTGATTCCCGATGCGTTGCCGGCGGTCACCGTGCCCCCCTCGCGGAATGCGGGGCGCAGGGCAGCGAGGGCATCCTCGGTGGTGTCGGGGCGCGGGTGCTCGTCGTCGGTCACCAGAACCGGATCGCCGCGCCGCTGCGGCACGGGCACGGGCACGATCTGGTCGCGGAAGTGGTCGCGCTCCATCGCCAGCCGGGCCAGGCGCTGGCTCTCGGCGGCGAAGGCATCCTGGTCCGCCCGGCTCACGCCGAACCGCTCGGCCACCACCTCTGCGGTACCGCCCATGTGCTGGTCGGTGAGCACGCACCAGAGCCCGTCGGCGATGAGCGAGTCGCGCATGGCGACATCGCCCATCTTGTGCCCCTCCCGCAGGTGGGCCACGTGCGGCGCACGGCTCATGCTCTCCATGCCGCCGGCCACCACCACGTCGGCGTCACCGGCCCGGATCGCCTGCGCCGCCATGCCCACCGCCCGCAGGCCGGATCCGCACAGCTGGTTGATGGTGGTTGCGGGGACGGTGTCGGGAATACCCGCGGCGATCGCGCCCTGGCGCGCCGGCCCCTGGCCCAGGCCGGCCTGGAGGATGCAGCCCATCAGGACGTCGTCCACCTGGTCGGCGGGCACGCCTGCGCGTGACAGGGCCTCCCCCATGGCCAGCGCGCCGAGATCCGTTGCCGGAACCGACGCCAATGAACCCATGAACGCGCCGATGGGCGTCCGGACCGCCCCGGCGATGACGGGCATGGGGGTACTCAACCGATCAGGCCGTGAAGGACTTGCCGCATCCGCATGACCCCGTGGAGTTGGGGTTGTTGATGCGGAAGCCCGCGCCCTGGAAGCCCTCTTCGTAGTCGAACTCCGACCCGAGCAGGTAGGGCACGCTCATGCGGTCGATGATGACCTTCACGCCGTGCTGCTCCACGACCTCATCCTCGTCACGGGGCTGGTCGAAGGTCATGGCGTATTCGAAGCCCGAGCAGCCACCGGGTATCACCTTCACGCGCAGGCCGGAGCCGGGATCGGCCTCGTCGGCGATGAGCTGCTTGAGCCTGTCCCCAGCGACGGGCGTGAGGGTGATCATCAGTGAAACCTCCCGGTCGTGCGCAACGCGCCTGATTGTAGCCCTAGCCCGGGCTGCTCACGGTCCACTGGGATATCGACGAGTGACCCGCGCGGTCGCGCACCGTCACCGACACCGCCAGATTCCCGGTGGGAAGGGCGGCCTGGCGCACCTGGAGGGTGAATGGCGTCACGCGCGCGCGACGGGTGAGATCCACCCCATTCACCGAGATGCGCGTGCGTGAGGGATCGATGCCCGTTCCCCCGCGCTCGTCCACATACCGCACCGACAGCACCCCGCGCACCACGTCGCCGCCTGCCGGCGTACGGCGCACCACGCGCGGGGCACGGTCGGGGGTGGCCGCCGTGCCGGGCGCAACCGGCAGCACGCCCCTCGACAGCGCGAGGGCCGTGACCGCGGTGGCGAACACCGACGGCCGGCCTGCGGGCGTGGGGCGCACGCCTCCATCAGGCTCCTGCAGGCCCTCGAGCACGGCGATGGGGCTGCCGCCCTTCGCCCACACGCCGCGGGCGGGGCGCTCACCCAGGGAGCGGATGGCCAGCACCGCCCATGCGGTGGGAACCGCCGAGCGCGAGAAGCCCCCCGTGGAGTCGCGAAGCGCGAGCAGGCGGGTGCGGGCCCCCGCCAGCACCGGGTCGGCCACCGGCACCCGCGCGGCCCTGAGCGCCTGGATGCCGGATGCCGTGGCCACGGCGTCCGACTGCGCACCCCCGGCGGCGGACGACCACCCGCCGTCCGGCGCGCGCAGGGCTCCGAGCGCGCGCACCGCAGCCCCCACCGCGACGTCGTCCGGGGCCCGGCCCACCGCCCGGAGCGCGAGGATTCCCCACGCCGTCGCACTGGCGGAGCCCCCGAACGAGCCATCCGCCGACTGCTGCGCCACGACCCGTGCAGCAAGGGCGTCGTCCACCACGCCCGCGGCGCGGCGTGCGACGGCGACCCTCAGGAGATCGCCGGTGGCGTCGACCGGCAGACCTGCGGTGGCCGCGGCCAGGGTGCCGCCGCCACGTGCCCAGCCGCCCGGGGCCTCCCCGGCCCCCGCCACGGCCATCGCCGCCCATGCGGTGTCGGCGGCACGACCGGGCTCGGGCCCGATGGCCCCGGTCGGGGGATCCTGCCGGGCGGAGAGGTAGTCGAGGGCCTTCTCGAGCGGCGACGCGGCGGCGGGGCCCGCGATCAGCGCAAGCGATGCGGCGGCGAGCATGGTGAGGCGCTGTGCACCCACCCTCACCTGCGCATCATCTCCCCGAAGCGCGTGGCGCTGCGCAGCGCGAAGTCGCCGTGGTTGTTGTTGAACACCACGGCGACCTCCTGCGCCTTCTCCGCCATGTCCATCACCGGGCCGATCCACTCCTGCAGCTCCTCGTCGGAGTACTGCCAGTCGAAGCGCTCGGCCACCGTGCGGCTGCCCTGCCACGTGTTGGCGTTTCGACCATGCAGGCGAAGGTAGGCCAGATCAGGGCACGTCACCTCCACGATGGGTGGCATGGCACTGGGCACATCGATGCGCGGGGCGTCCACGCACACCCATGCGGCGTCGCGCTCGGCCAGCATCGCCGCCGCGGCCTCGCGGTTGCCGGGCTCCGCCCATGACACGTGGCGGAACTCCACCGCAGTGCGCAGTGGCTGCAGGCGATCGATGATGCGCCCGATCTCGCTGCGGGTCTCATCGGTGCACGCCACGTGCGGGGGCAACTGCAGCAGCACCGCGCCCAGCTTGGTGCCCAGCGGGGCGATGGCCTCCACCAGGGAGTCGATGACGGCGTCCCGCATCTCGCGCGACGGCCTGCGGATTCGCCCGCGGCGATCCGGCTCATAGGGAAGGTCACGCAGCGGCTGCGGCAGCCGGGCGGGGTCGCTGGCGTGGCCGGAGATCACCTGATGCGCCTTGACATGGAAACGGAAGTGCTCCGGGGTGCGATCGGCCCAGGCCTCCACGGTTGCGATGCGGGGCAGCGCGTAGAAGGTGGCGTTCACCTCGACCATCGGGAAGTGCTCGGCGTAGAAGCGCAGGCGCCGCTCGGCGTCGTTCTTCACCTCATCCGGATACCAGCCGGCCTTGATGAACTCCGGGTCGGTCCACGACGCCGTGCCCACGAGCACGCGGCTGGTCATGCGTCGTGCCGGCGGAGTTCCTCGTCGAGCCGCGCGGCATCCTCTGCCGAAATCTCGGGTGCCGGCTCGTCACCGCGCCGCCGGGCCCACGACCGGGTGACGAACGGGATCGCCGCGAGGCCGATGAGCACGAGGCCGATCGGCACCACCCAGGCCACGAGGTCGAAGCCCTCCTTGGGCGGCGTGGCCAGCACGCCGCGCCCGAACTCCGCCACCAGGGCGTCGATGATCTCCTGCTTGTCGTCACCGGCCTCGATGCGCTGCGCGATGAACAGCTTCATGCGGTCAGCCGCCGGCGAGTTGGACACATCGAGCGGCGTATTGCAGGTGGGGCAACGCACCTCGCGGGCCACCTCCACCACCGTCAGCGACAGGGCGGGCGTGGCCAGGGCGAGGCAGGCGACGATCACGGCGAGTGCCGCGGACACGCGACGGGCGAGGGCGCGGGGCATCACTTCTCGGCCAGCACCTGGTCGATGGGCCCGGTCAGCTGCGCCTCGCTCGTGATCGGTCCCGCGATATGCAGGGCGATGCGCCCCTTGCGATCGATCAGGAATGTCTCGGGCACCCCGGTGGCCTCGAGGGCGCTCTTGCTGTCGTCGGTGCCATCACGCAGCGATGGATAGGTGAGGCCGTACTCCTTGATG
>JBIIJJ010000164.1:0-4204 GCA_044233875.1 Miltoncostaeaceae bacterium
CATCACGCGGGGGCGCGCGAGGCCGGCGGCGTCCCACGCGGCGAACACCGACTCCATCACCAGGTCGGCGTACTCCTCGACCGGCGGGGGCTCGTCGTCGCGGGTGTAGGCGATGCCCAGCCCCCCACCCATGTCCATGATCTTCAGGTCGTCTGCGCCCTGCTCCACCACGAACGTGGCGAGCAACTCCGCCGCCAGGCGGTAGGCGCCGATCTCGAAGATCTGCGAGCCGATGTGGCAGTGCAGGCCCACCAGGTTGATGTTGGCCGCGGCACGGCAGGCGGCCACGGCGCCCGCGGCCAGCCCGCCCTCGATGGAGAAGCCGAACTTGCTGTCGATCTGGCCGGTGGAGATGTAGGCGTGCGTGCTGGGCTTGACGCCCGGGGTGACGCGGATGAGCACGTCCTGCGCGCGGCCCTTCCGGCCGGCGATCTCATCGAGCAGGCAGATCTCATCGAGGCTGTCCACCACGATCAGGCCCACCTGGGCGTCGAGGGCCTCGCCGATCTCCTTGGCGTCCTTGGCGTTGCCGTGCATCACGATCTTGTGCGCGGGGAACCCGGCGTGCAGGGCCATGAAGAGCTCACCGCCCGAGGCCACGTCCATGCGCAGGCCCTCCTCGTGGGCCATGCGCAAAAGCGCCTGGGCCCAGAAGGCCTTGCTCGCGTAGATCACCTCGGCGTCCGGGTCGTGCGCCTTGAAGGCGGTCACGTACCGGCGCATGGTGTCGCGCAGGAGCCCTCCGTCGTAGATGACGAGCGGGGTCCCGTACTCCCCGGCCAGCGCGACCACGTCGCATCCACCGATGGAGAGGTGGCCCTCCGGGGTCGTCGTCGCCGACGGCGGGAGAACCTGTGAAAGCGGCTGCATAAGCCGGGGGACAGTAGCAATGGGGCTAGGCTCGCGCGGCCATGGAACACCCGCTTGACCCCATTCGCATCGAGTCACGCGATGGCCGCCCCATGAAGGCCCTGCTGGCCGAGGGCGACCTCGGGGCACCGGGCGTGGCGATCCTGCATGGCTACGGAAGCCGCAAGGACAACCACGCGGATTTCGCCGCGCGCCTGGCCGACCTCGGAATGTGGGTGATCATCCCCGACCTCCGCGGTCACGGCGGCACGCCCGGGCCCATGGACGAGGGCATGATCGGTGACGTGCTGGCGGCGCTCGATGACCTCACCTACCGCGGCGCCGGCGCCCTCGGGATTCGCGGATCGTCGATGGGCGGCTTCCTCGCGCTCACCTGCGCGCCCATGCACCACGACGTCCGGGCCGTGGTGGCCATCTGCCCGGCACGGCCGGAGTCGCTCGCACGCCGCCTTGACGACGACTGGCCCCTGCGCCACCCCCTCGGGCCCTCGACGTGGCGTCGCGATGGCATCGCCCGCGGCTTCTGGCATGCCACCGGCGACGACGTGGTGCCCTGGGGCGTCACCAACGACCTCTGGTCGCGCGCGGCCCAGCCAAAGCACCTGCGCATCGAGATGGGCGGCCACCACCAGAGCCTGCAGCACGACCCGCTCATCCAGGCGCAGACGGCGGCATTCCTGGCGAACCACCTCACCCCGGTGCCAGGCACTTAACCAACGTGGCGCATTCCCGTGACACTTCGCTTGCTGAGTTGGCGCACGAGGTCGCCGAGTGCACCGCCTGCCCGCGGCTCGTGGCATGGCGCGAAGGCGTGGCCGAGGATCCGCCTGCCCGTTATCGCGGTCAGGACTACTGGTCGCGGGGAGTGCCCGGATTCGGGGACGACGACCCGTGGCTGTTCATCGTGGGCCTTGCCCCGGCGGCCCACGGCGCAAACCGGACGGGGCGCATGTTCACGGGCGATCGCAGCGCCGACTTCCTCGTGGCAGCACTGCATCGAGCCGGCCTCGCCAACCAGGCCGAGTCGGTGTCACGAGACGACGGCCTGCGCCTGATCGGCTGCCGAATGAGTGCCGTAGTGCGGTGCGCTCCGCCCGACAACAAGCCCACCACCACCGAGCGCGACGCATGCATCCCGTTCCTCGCGAGGGAGCTCGACCTCTGCCCGAGGTCGAGGGTCATCCTCGCCCTCGGCGCCTTCGCATGGGACGGCGTGCTGCGCGTGCTGGCCGAGGCCGGCCATGAGATCCCCAGGCCCAAGCCGCGGTTTGCCCACGGTGCTGAAGCCGCCATCGGCCCCATCACCCTGCTCGGCACCTACCACCCCAGCCAGCAGAACACCTTCACCGGGCGACTCACCCCCGAGATGCTCGACGCCGTGCTCGCACGTGCAACGGAACTCGCGCGGGAAGATTACGTGCCTGGCACCGGGGGCCCGGTAGCCGGCCCCTGAACGCGCCGAGGGCCCGGTCGCTATCGGAGCGAGCCGGGCCCTCGAGGACGGTGAGCGGCAGTGGAGTCGCCAGGGAGCGGTTAGCTCGATCCCCCGGCTGCAGCTGCTCATCAGGGGAGTCGCCCCCTAGCTGCCGCCACCTACGCACATATGGTCTGAAGGAATTTGGACCACCTCCTTTCCGCGATGCGCCGATGATAGGTCGGCCGGTCGGACGCATCCACGTCGATCGGTGGCGAAACGGTTAAGTGCCTGGCACCGGGGTGGGCAGTCAGGCGCTCAGCACGGCGCGCAGGGCGCCGAGGGCCGTGGTGAGCTCATCGCCCGTCACCACCAGCGGCGGCAGGAACCGCACGGTGCGCGGGGAGGTGTTGTTCACCAGGAATCCCCGCTCCAGCATGTCGAGCACCACCTGCGCGGCGCGGTCATCAGGAAGGTCGATCGCGCACATCAGGCCGCGGCCGCGGGCCTCGGTTGCCAGGTCGTCGTCCACCAGCCCCTGCAGCCCCGCGAGGAAGCACGCCCCCTCCTTGCGCACGTGCTCCTGCAGCGCGGGGTCGTCCAGCACGCGTGCCGCGGCAAGCGCCGAGGCGCACGCCAGCGGGCTGCCCGCGAAGGTGGAGCCGTGGTCACCCGGCTGGAAGGTGTCGTCGATGCCGGGGCGCGCGGTGATGGCACCGATGGGGAACCCGCCGCCGAGGCTCTTGGCAAGGCACATCACGTCGGGCTCGATGCCAACGTCCTGGTAGGCGTAGAGCGGCCCCGTGCGGCTCATGCCCGTCTGGATCTCGTCGATGATCAGCAGGGCACCGTGCTCGTCGGCAAGCTCACGCGCCAGCCGCACGAAGTCGTCGCTCAGCGGATACACGCCGCGCTCGCCCTGCACGATCTCCAGCGCGATGGCGCACGTGCGCTCGCTCACAGCGGCCCTCAGCGCATCGAGGTCGTTGCGCGGCACGTACCGCGCCCCCGGCATGAGCGGCTCGAAGGCCTTCTGCTTGCCCGGCTGCGCGGTGAGGGCAAGCGCCCCCATGGTGCGCCCGTGGAAGCCCTCCTCCACGGTCACGAACTCCGTACGCCCCGGGCCGCCGCGCTTTCGCGCCAGCTTGATGGCGGCCTCCGAGGCCTCGGCGCCCGAATTGCAGAAGAACACCCGCCCGCCCATGGAGGTGTCGCGGATCCACTCCGCGAGCTCGATCATGGGATCGGTGTAATAGAGGTTCGACGTATTGATGAGCACGCCGGCCTGATCGCGGATGGCCGCCACCACGTCCGGGTGGCAGTGGCCCGCGTTGATCATCGAGATGCCCGACATGAGGTCGAGGTAGCCGCGGCCGTCCGGGTCGAACAGCCATGCGCCCTCTCCCCGCACGAACTCCACGGGGTACCTGCCGTAGTTGCGCATGAGCGCGGCCTGCTCGCGCTCGATGGTCTCCTGCCGGATCACCCTGCGCTATCCCGCGGTGACCATGGTGCCCAGCCCCTGCTCGGTGAACAGCTCCATGATCACCGAGTGCGGCACGCGGCCGTCAACGATCTGCGCGGCCTCCACCCCACCCTGCAGCGCGTCGCGCACGGCGGACAGCTTGGGGATCATCCCCGAGTCGATCGAGTCGCTGGCCAGCATCGTCTCCACGTCGCCCAGAGTGCACTTGGCGATGAGCGTGGCGGGGTCGGGATAGTCGCCGTACACGCCCTCCACATCGGTGAGGAAGATGACCCGCCGCGCACCGAGCGCGGCCGCCAGCGCACCCGCCACGGTGTCGGCGTTGATGTTGTAGCTCTGGCCCTCGTCGTCCACGCCCACCGACGCCACGACGGGCACGAACTCGTCGAGGTGGCCGAGGATCGCCGGGTTGATGGTGGCCACCTCGCCCACGA
>JBIIJJ010000165.1:0-4202 GCA_044233875.1 Miltoncostaeaceae bacterium
CACGATGGCCGATGCCGCGGTGGCGTCGTTCTCGTCGACCACCTGGGCCAGCACCGACTCGGTCTTCTGCTGGATGGCGCTGTTCAGCGTGAGCGTGATGGGGTTGCCCGGCGTGGGCGCGCGGTCCTCCAGGATCTTCAGGGCCTGGCCGTTGGGGTCGCGGGCCTCCTCGCGAAGCCCCTCCTTGCCCTTGAGGTGCGACTCCATGGTCTTCTCGAGCCCGGTGAGCCCCACGCCCCAGTCGTCGGTCATGCCCACCAGCTGCGCGGCCACCGCGCCCAGCGGGTAGAGCCGCTTCTGGGTGTCCTGCAGGGTGATGCCCGGCAGGTCGAGCTTGCGCAGGTAGCGCTCGCGCTGCTGGTCGACGCCCGTGTTGAGCATGGCGTAGCCACCGCGCCCCGAGATGCGGTCCTCCACCTCGTCAACCGGCAGGCCCACGGCGGTGGCGATCTTCTCGGCGGTGCCGCGCTTGTCCTTGATGAGGTACGGCGTGGCCGTCACGGCCACCGCGTGCTTGTCCACCGCCATCTCGCGGCCGTCGGACGACAGGATGGCCCCGCGGGGTGCCGGCAGCTTGATGGTGCTCTCGTGCTGGTCCTGCGCCTTCTTGGAGAGGTCGCCGGCCTCGACCGTGGCGATCCACCCCGCGCGGAGCGCCATCACGCCCAGCACGGCCACCGTGGCCACGGCGATCAGCCGGATGCGCCGGGAGGCCACCTTGTCGGCGTCGTTTCGGCGTCGGCGGCCCTCGGGCCGCCGGCCGTCAGCGGGTGCGCGGCGCTTGTCCCGGCGCAACGCGCGCCTCCTTCGGAACGCTCACGTAGGTGAGTCCGCTGCCGGGCGCCTGCACCATGCCCAGGCGCTTCACGGCCTGGTCCACCACCTGGCCATCCCTCTCGGCAAGCACCGCGCGAAGGCGCAGGATGTCCGCCTGCGCCTGGTTGTACATGTCCACGGTGCGGCCGGTCTGCGTGGTCAGGTTGAGCCGCTGCACGTTCACGAACACCACGCCGCCGAGCAGCAGGGCGATGAGCGGGATGAGCACCCAGGCGATGCGGATGCCGTCGAGGCGCAGCCGCTCGAGCAGGGTGGGCTTGCGCGAATGGATGACCCTGGGCTTGGGACGCGGCCGCCCCGGACCGCGGAGGGGGTGACTGTCACCGGGACGGGGACTGTCACCGGGGTACGGGCGTGACGGCGCGGGCACCGCGCGCATGGCTCCGCCGCGCGTGCTCACGCCTCGGCCTTTCTCAGCACCCGCAGCCTCGCGGAGTGGGCCCGCGGGTTGGCGGCCACCTCGGCGGTGATGGCCTTCACGGCCTTGGGAACCACCAGGCGGCCCTCGGGCGACTGGCCGCAGCCGCACACCGGCATGTCGGGCGGGCAGATGCAGCCGCGGGTGCGGTCGCGCATGAAGCGCTTGACCATGCGGTCTTCCAGCGACTGGAACGAGATGACGGCGAGGCGCCCGCCGGGCCGCAGCAGGTCGAAGGCCCGCGGCAGCGCGCGCTCGAGAATGCCCAGCTCGTCATTCACCTCGATGCGCAGCGCCTGGAACACGCGCTTGGCGGGGTGCCCCCCGGCGAACAGCGCCGGCGTGGGAACCGCCCCGCGAATCACCTCGACGAGGTCACCGGTGGTGGTGATGGGCTCGTCGGCGCGCCGGCGCACGATTGCCCGGGCGATCTGCTTGGCGTAGCGCTCCTCGCCGTACTCGCGGAACCACCGGGTGAGGTCCTGCTCGGAGGCCTCGTTCACCAGGTCGGCGGCGGTCACCTCGAGTGAGGGGTCCATCCGCATGTCGAGTGGGGCCTGCCGCGAATACGAGAAGCCCCGTTCCGCGGTGTCCACCTGCATCGACGACAGTCCGAGGTCCATCAGGACGACGTCTGCTTTCGCCCCGCTATCCGCGATTTCCTCCAGCCCGGCGGCGAAGTCGGCGTGCACGAGGCGCGCCGGGCAGGGCATTGCGGGCATGAGCGCCTGGAAGTGCCGGGCGGCCTCGGGGTCGCGGTCGATGCCGATGAGCTCGCCCGTGGGGCCGACCCGCGCGGCCAGGGCCGATGCGTGGCCGCCCGCGCCAAACGTGCAATCCACCACCGTCTCGCCCGGCTCGGGTGCGGTGAGGGCCAGCACCTGGTCGAGGAGGACGGGTACGTGGGGGGCGCCGCCTGCGGCCGCCGGAGCGGCCTCAATGCGCGACGCGGCGGCGGTCATCCCCGCCCTCCGTCGATTCGCTGCGCGAGGCGCGCCGCGCGCTGGGCCACGCCGTCCTTGCGCAGCCGGTCGAAGCGCTCGGCCAGGCGATCGGGGTTCCACAGCTCCAGGTACGAGCCCGCGCCCACCACCTTCACCTTGCCGTCCAGCCCCGCGTGCTCTCGCAGCTCGGCGGGTACCAGCAGGCGGCCCTGCTTGTCGAGGCCCTCCTGCTCGAACGCGCCGGCCAGCAGGAAGCGGCTGAGCTCGCGCTGGTCGTCGTCGAGCACGCTCATGCGGCCGAATGTGCCCTCGATGAAGTCGGGCCACTCGAACCGCGGCACCACCACCAGGCACTCATCGAGCCACCAGGCGGTGACGGTGCCGTCTGCGAAGGGATCACGGAGGCGGGACGGAATCGCCACCCGCGACCTGTCGTCGAGGCTGCACTCATAGGTGCCGCTGAGCAGACGTGGTGCCACGCGCAGGAACCTACCCCCGCCCTCCCCACATTGCAACCCATTCTCCCCAGATTGTCTCCATCGCACCCCATCGGGCCACCCAGGAGCACCTCGCAACGGGTCGTGCACCCCCGCGGCCATGCGTGCAACGCAGAATGCGGTGAGAACACATGTTCCGTCCGAGCCGGTTCGTACATTTGTTCGCATGAACAACCGCACACACCTCTCGCTCGTGCCCGCCACCGCAGGCGGCACCTCCTCACGCCCCGCCCCCCGCCGTGCGCGCGGGGCCTCCGAAGGCCGCCCCGCCGGTGGCCGTGCCGCCGGCGTCGCCGCGCTGGCCGCGGGGCTCACCCTCGGCCTCACGCTGGGCGCCGTTGCCACCCTGGCCACCCACCCCGGCCAGTACGCCGCGCTGCTGCTCCCGGTGGCCGGCGCCGCGGGCATCACCATGGCGGCTGCCTTCCGCAGCCGGGCCGTGGCCCAGAAGCGCCGTCGCGCCGCGCGCCTCCGCGCCGAGCGCCGCGACGCCCGACGCCGGGCCATGCTGCCCAAGCCCGTGCTGGTGGCAGCGCGCGATGAGTTCCGCCCGGTGCTCATCGCCACCGAGTCCGTCGCGACGCCCATCCGGCGCGCGGCGTAGGACCCCTGCGCCCGGGGGTGCTGCTCCCACCCCCGGGCGTGTGGGTCATCCGTTTCCGACCTGACACCCCACCGCACCCGTGGCGCGTCGGGTGGGTAACGTCACCCGCGTGAGCAAGGTTCATCGGCTGGCTGCGTTCGGCGACATCCACGCGAACCTCGCGGCCCTCGACGCGGTACTCGGCGACATCGCCGCGGCGGGCATCACCCGCGCAATCGTCACCGGCGACATCGTTCTCAGGGGCCTCGAGCCCGAGAAGTGCGTGAAGCGCGTGCGCAAGACCGGCTGGCCCTGCGTGGAGGGCAATACCGACAGGCGCGTGGTGGGCAAGAAGGTCAAGCCCAAGACCGACGTGCGCGACATGCGCCCCGGCACGCGCACGTGGACCAAGACGATGCTGAGCCAGCAGTCAATCGAGTGGCTCGACTCCCTCCCCGCTGTGGTGGAGGCCCACCTCGGCCCGCACCGCGTGGTGGCGGTGCACGGCGACCAGACGGTGCCCCCGGGGCTGGTTGATCACGACGCCTCCGAGCACGACATCGTGGCGATCATGGACGCCCTGGGCGCCGACGTGCTCATCACCGCGCACACGCACGTGCCCATGGTCAGGTGGGTGGAGGGCCGCCTCGTGGTGAATCCCGGCAGCCTGGGCGAGGGAATGGCCCACGACCACCGACCCACGTGGGCGTTGATCGAATCGCGCGACGACGGCATCCACGCCGAAATCAGGTACGTCGACGCCCCGCTCGCGCCGCCGCGCGACAAGAACCACAGGAAGGGCGAGTAGCCCCCTAGGCCTCCGCCCGGCGTGCGATGGTCACCAGCTGGGCACCCGAGCCCGTGGCCCGGGCTGCAGCGGCCACCGGCACCATCAGCGCCGCGAGCGCCCGGCCGGCGAGGCC
>JBIIJJ010000166.1:0-4154 GCA_044233875.1 Miltoncostaeaceae bacterium
GGGGTGGGCAACGTGGCCGAAGCCCATGTCGCGCGCGACGTGCGCGACACCCCTCAGGTGCGGCTGGTCGACCCCCCGCTGTTCGTGCTGAAGGGCCGGCAGGTGCTGCTGAAGGCGGCGGCATCGGTTCCCAATGGTGGCGAGCTGTCGTACGACTGGGATCTGGACGGCGACGGCCGGTTCGAGACCTCCACCGGCGCCGCGCCCAGCGTGCGCGTGACGCCCGACGACGACGTGACCATCGCGGTGCGCGCCACCGCCCCGGGTGGAGGCACGGCCACGGCCGAGCACGACCTCGACGTTCGCGTGGTGCCGCCGTCGGATGATCCGGGGGTGACCATCGAGCAGGGCGAGCGCTTCACCAACAACCAGCGCGTCACGCTTGAGCTCTCGTGGCCGGCCGGCGCCACCACCATGCGCATCGGCACCGACGGCGGGTTCAGGGGAGTCCGTGCGCAGCCGGTGCAGGCGGAGGCCACGCTGAGGCTCGACCAGGCGGCCGACTCGCGACTTCCGCACGTGGTGTACGTGCGCTTCCAGGGGCCGGGCATCGACGCCCGCGAGACCTACACCGACGACATCATCCTCGACACCACCGCACCGGTGATCGACCGGGCCACGGCCGATCAGGTGAGGGGTGGCGCGCGCATCATGAGCCGCGCGCGCGATGGGCTGTCGGGAGTGGAGTCGCTCGAGGTCACCGCCGGCCCGCGGCGCCCGGTGGCCCGGGTGCCGTATGCCCGGCGGGCAACGGTGCGCGTGGCGGCGGCGCGCCCGCTGGTGAGGGTGGTAGATCGCGCGGGCAACGCATCGAGGTGGGTGCGGGCCCGCCCGCCCGGCTCGCGCTGAGCCTGCGCCGCCCGGTGGTAGCCTCGCCGCATGGCCACCCCCCGTAGGCGCATCGCCTCCATCGCAACCATCGTCGTGGGCGCAGCGCTGCCATCCATGGCCACGGCCGAGCCCTCGATGCTGTTCTCGCAGTCGGCGGGCACGGCGTCGGCCCGCCCCGTGACCGGCGCGGTGGCCGACGTGACCCTGCGCACCGCGCACCGCCCCGTGCTGGCCTTCGAAGACCGCCCGGGCCGCCGTACGGCCACGCTGCCCGAGCACAAGTTCATCGGTCTGTGGCGCGGCACCTTCAGCACCGATGCCCCCAACGCCATCCTCACCGGGCGCGACCCGCAGGGGCGTAACCGGCGCGTGGTGGTCACCATCACCCGGGCCGCGCGCACCCCGGACGGCGTGCGCTACCGCATGCGTGCGCTGCGGGGGGCGATGCCGTCGGCGCTCGCCCAGGCCAACCTCATGGTGGACGACGTGCCCATGTCGGCGGTGCTCGCCTATCTCGAGCGGCCCAACGCCGGGGCCGCCCAGTACGAGCTGCTCATCAACGCCCTGCGCTTCCCCGCTGCCATCACGGTCACATCAGCGCCCTCTCTCGCCGTGCGCCCCGGCACCACGGCCACCCTGGGCCTGGGTAACGGCGCCCCGGTCGTCATGACCTTCGGCAGCGTGACGGTGCAGGCCGGCGCGACCCTGATGATTCAGGGGCAGGTGCACCTCAACGCCCAGAGCCTCACCCTGGCCCCTGGCGCGCGCATCGTGCTGCCCGACAGTCCCACGCTGGTCGCGCTGCAGGCTTTCGGGCTGCCCGTGTGCGCCCCGCCGGATGCCTTCACCTGGAACGGCACGCTCAGCCAGACGCGTGCGCTGGTGCCGCCCATTCCCGGTGTCAACCTGGTGCAGCCCCCCGTGCAGCCGTCGCCCGCGACGTCTGTGGTCGCGCGCCAAGGGGGCACATCGTGCACCGTGACGTGGGGCTTCACCGTGCCGCCGCCCTCGCGCCAGCCGGTGGTGATGTCGGGCCTGCCCACCAGCCCGGCGTATCCGCAGTCCACGCGATCGGTGGTGGTGCTGACCACCTCCACCACCCAGCAGGTGGTGGAGGTGTCGGGCGCCGGATTCACCGCCAGCGGCGGTGTGCAGCTGACGGTGGTCCAGGCGTCGGGCGGGTGAGCGCACCTCGAGGCCCTGCGACGCGACGGCTGAGCGGGGGCCGGGGCCCGGCCCGCTAGCGCACCACCACGCGCCGGCTGCTCTCGGCAACCACGCCGGCTGCGCCGCGCGCGGCGGTGGCCACCGTCCAGGCACCCTTGGTCAGCCGGATGGTGCAGCGGTAGGTGCGCTTGGTCACCTTCTTGGTCTTCTTGCTGCGCACCACGGCGATCGTGCACGTGCCCTTCGCCGTCTTCGCCCTGGCCATCTCGAGGAAGCCCTGAGTGGCCGCGCTGCCCCCGGTGCGGGCTGTCTGGGTGACGCGCGTGGCGCCCGCGGGCATCGTGCCCGTGGTCGTGCCCACGCCGTTCCTCAGCTGCATTGCGGCGGCGAGCGTCGCCGGCCGCGGCGTCACGCCGCCAGATGTCGGGGTGGCGCCCTCCCGGGCGGGTGGCGTAGTCACCCGCACCGTGGCCGTGGCCGTGGCGGTGGGGCCGCCGATGCAGCTGTTCATGCGCCCGGTGTAGTTGCCCATCGGGTCGGTGGAGCATCCGGCCGTGTTCGTGACCGTCACCCGCGCGGTGTACTCGCCCGCCCTCGCGTAGACGTGCTCCGGTCGGGGGCCGGCATCGGCTGCGGAGCTGCCGTCGCCGAACTGCCAGTCGTACCGCGCGATCTGCGTGTCGGGGTCGGTGGAGCCCGAGGCATCGAGCGCCAGTGCCGCCCCCGCGCGCCCGGTCGCCGGTGCAAGTGCAGCCATGGCGGGCTGCGCCGGTGCCACGCTCACTCCGCTCCAGGGGGTTGTGGGAATTCCTCCGACGATGGCGGGAATGGCAGTGGCCCCATCACCCGTCAGGCGCATCTGATGGAGCCCACCCTCTGTGCTGAACGAGATGGACGTGGCATACCCGAACGACCCAGTGGGATCGAGGGCGAAGCCTGATGCGACCGACCCGGAGGCGTAGGTGAGCGAGGGCGCCTGGGTGCCCACGCGGCCCTCGGCGTCGAGAGGCCACACCCGCGCATACGCGTCGCCGAACATGCCGGTGATGCCGATGGCGAGCAGGCGTTGGTTGCTGCTGATGCTGCCCTCGCACGCGCCTGCGTGGCCATCGTCCGACGGGAGCGTGTCGGACGTGCTGAGCAGGCCGGTCACGGGGTTGATGATCCACCGCACCACCTGGGTGCCGCTCCCGCTGTTGGCCCCACCCGACGGTGCGTAGAGGGACTCACCCGTGGGGGCCATCACCACGCACTGCCCAACCAGGTCTCCAGCGTTCACCCGGTTGGTGCTCAGGGCGGCGATTGTGCCGTCGGCGCCCAGGCTCCACATGTAGATCCAGTCGCCCGCGTAGGTGCTCGCCGCGTACACGTGGCGGCCATCGGGCGTTATGGCGGGCTGGCCGATGGTGCCCGGCACGATCACGGTGCTCGCAGCAGCCCCCAACGTGCCGCCCTCGGCCACCGGGTACGCGCGCATGCGGCCGTTGCTTCCCCCGTCGTTCGTGGTGGCCAGCAGCCACCGGCCATCGGCGGTGATGGCAAGGTAATTCGGGATCTCGCCTGCCGTCGAGATTGCCGACGACAGCGGACTGAGCACCCCCGTGCCCCGATCGCGTGCGAATTGCAGGATTGCCCTGTTGGTGGTGTCCGCCATGTAGGCGAATCGGCCGTCGCGACTGATGACGTTGCCACCGAGCGAGCCCGTGGTCTGCGACTCGAACGACGAAATCGCGCCGCCCGCATTGGTGGTTGCGGCAAGGTAGCTGTCGCTGCCACTGACCAGCAGCTTCGCCGCCGCGGCGGATGATGCCGCGGTGACGGCCGCGAGGGCACCGACCGCGAGCGCCAGGGGGACGAGACGAGGCATTGCTCGAGTGTACGCCCGCCTCGCCGGCAGCCACTCGCCGGGGGTCCTTTCCCTACACCACCCTCAGCACCGCGCAGGCCCCGACCCTCGGCCACAAGCTGGCCGCGGCCTGGCCAGCTAGCGCACCACCACGCGCCGGCTGCTCTGCGCCACCACGCCGGCCGCGCCCCGCGCAGTGGTGGTGACCGCCCACGTGCCCCTCGCCAGGCGCACGGTGCAGGTGAACGCACGCTTCGTCAGCCGGCAGCGTCCGGTGGTCGATGCCCCGCGCGTGCTGCGTGCGCCCAGG
>JBIIJJ010000167.1:0-4148 GCA_044233875.1 Miltoncostaeaceae bacterium
CTCTCGCGCGGACTGGACCCGGCGGGCCTCGCTGAGCGATTTCGATCGGTGATGGTGGATGGCCGCGCATGAACCCGCCGCACGCGTGACCAACGCGTAGGGCACTATGCATCCATCGAGCGATCAACATTCAGCGACCTCGGGCTGCGCGATGAGCTGCTCGCCGCCCTGGCCGATCTCGGCTACGAGGAGCCCACGCCAATCCAGCAGGAGGCCATCCCGCACCTGATCGCGGGACGCGACCTGCTGGGCAACGCCGCAACCGGCACCGGCAAGACGGCGGCGTTCGCGCTGCCACTGCTGCATTCGATGGAGGGCATTGGTACCGGCCGCGCGCCGCGCGCCATCGTGCTGGTTCCCACCCGTGAGCTCGCCATGCAGGTGTCGGAGGCCATGCACAAGTACGGGCGCCGCCTGGGCGCCCGGGTGCTGCCGGTATACGGCGGCCAGCCCATCTACCGGCAGGTGAAGGCGCTGGAGCGGGGGGTGGACGTGGTGGTGGCCACGCCGGGCCGCGCCCGCGACCACCTGGCCCGCGGCACCCTGGTGCTCGACGACGTCACCGCCGTGGTGCTGGACGAAGCGGACGAGATGCTCGACATGGGCTTTGCCGAGGACATCGGGGCGATCCTCGAGGCCGTCCCCGGCCCGCGCCAGACGGTGCTGTTCTCGGCCACCATGCCGCCGCGCATCCGGGCGATCGCCCAGAGCCACCTCACCGATCCGGTGCGGGTGCAGATCGACGCCGAGCCTGCCGCCGAGGGCGAGGCCCCCAAGGTGCGACAGGACGCCTACGTGGTGCAGCGCGCGTACAAGCCCGCTGCGCTGGTGCGGCTTCTCGACGCCGAGGAGCCCGCCGCGGCGATCGTGTTCTGCCGCACGCGCGTCGAGGTCGAGCAGCTCGTGGAGACCCTGAATGGGCGGGGCCACCAGGCCGAGGCCCTGCACGGGGGAATGACCCAGGAGCAGCGCGACCGGGTGATGGGCCGCCTGCGCTCGGGCACGGCCGACCTGCTCATCGCCACCGATGTCGCCGCCCGCGGGCTCGACGTCGACCAGCTCACGCACGTCATCAACTTCGACGTGCCATCGGCGCCGGCCCAGTACGTGCACCGCATCGGGCGCGTGGGCCGGGCGGGGCGTGAGGGCGTGGCCATCACCCTTGCCGAGCCGCGCGAGCACCGCATGCTGCGCAACATCGAGCGCGTCACCGGCCGGCGCATTCCGCAGCAGGCGCTGCCCACGGTGGCCGACGTGCGGGCGCGCCGCCTCGACGTGACCACCGCCACCCTGCGCGAGGACATCCTCGAGGGCGACCTCGACTCCTTCCGCGTGGTGGTGGAGTCCCTCGCCGACGAGTTCGACGTGATGGACATCGCGGCCGCGGCCGTGAAGTTGGCGCATCAGGCGTCGCCGGGCTCGGACGACGATGAGGACATCCCCGAGGTGCGCATGCGCGAGGACCACGGGGGCAAGGGGAAGAAGGGTCCGGGCGGTGACTCCGGGGGAGGGGCACCACGGCGGGCGCACCGGGGAGGCCCCGGCCAGCCCCCACCGGAGGGCATGGCGCGCATCTTCGTGGGCGCGGGCCGCATCGCGGGCATCCGCCCGCAGGACCTCGTGGGCGCCATCGCCAACGAGGCGCAGATCGCGGGCAGGGAGATCGGGGCCATACAGATCGCCGACCGCTTCGCGCTGGTCGACGTGCCCGATGGGGCAGCCGATCGGGTGATCCAGGCGCTTCGGGGCGGATCGCTCAAGGGCCGCAAGGTCACGGTGCGCCGCGACCGCGGGCCAGTGCCGCCGGGGGCCAAGCCGCGCAAGGGCCGCCCCGACTAGGCGCCACCACCCCGGTTCGGCAGGTTCCGGCGGTTTCGCCTGCCGACTTAACGACTCCATGAGGGGCTTCGAACACCGGGCCCTCCTCGCGCACACCTTCACCGGCGACGGTGCGGCCGAACCGCGAACCCGGCATGGAGGAGCGTCAATGAAATCGGTCACAGTCACCGCGGCGGCAATGGCCCTGCTTGCAATCGGAGGGGCGGGCACCGCGCTTGCCGATCCTGGCAACGGCATGGGCCAGGGCAGGGGGAACGACGACCCGGTTCCCGAGCGCCACGGACGCGGCACCGACGACGCACCGCGTGCGCAGGCGCCGCAGGGCGCGGGCGCGGCGCCGTGCATGATGGGCCGCGGCCCGAGGGTGGGATATGTGTTCAGGGGAACCGTGGCGACCACCACCACCGACTCGGTCACCGTGAACCTGTGGGGCGCAAACGCCCACGCCCGCCGCGTGCTTGCCAATGCCAGGCCGCCGGTGACGATCTCGATGGAGTCGGCCACCGACCTGCTGCTGGTGCCCACCCCAACGGGCACGACCATGAGGCGCAACGGCGTCACCGGCGCACCGCTGGTGGGCGACCAGATCATCGTGAAGTACCGAGCGCCGCACTCGAAGAAGCTGGGCGCGCGCTGCGCGGCCCGCGGCGGCCTTGCGGTGACAGTCACCGGCTCTCCCGCGGTCAGCCTCATGGGCACCGGCGTTCAGCTCAAGTGGGTGAGCGCCTGGGGGCCCGTGGTCACCTAGCGCCATGAGCACGTAGCGTGGCGGCATGCCCCCCGGCCGCTCACGCCTCGTGCTCGCCGTCGTCGCGGCGTCGGCGTTCTTCATGTCGGTGGACCTCACGTTCGTGAACGTGGCCCTGCCCGACATCGGGGACGAGTTCGCGGCGTCCACCGCCGACCTCGCGTGGGTGGTGGACGCCTACACGGTTGCGCTCACCAGCCTGCTCATACCGGGCGCCGCCCTTGCGGAACGATTCGGCAGGCGCCGCATCTTCCTGCTGGGGATGCTGCTGTTCACGCTGGCGTCGGTGCTGTGCGCGGTGGCGCCGTCGCTTGCGACGCTGCTGGCGGGTCGCGCGCTCATGGGGGTGGGCGCCGGGATGATGCTGGCACCCGCCCTGGCGCTCACCGCCATGGCATTCCCGCCGGCCGAGCGCAGTCGGGCCCTGGCCACCTGGGCCACCGCCGGGGCGCTCGGGCTCTCGCTCGGCCCGGTGGTGGGGGGCCTGCTGGTGGGGGTGGCGGGCTGGCGCTGGGCGTTCATGTTGCCCGTTCCCCTGCTTGCCGTCGCCGTGGCGGTGGGGCGCGCGGTGCTGCCCGAGGGCCGCGGAACGCGTGAAGATCGCTTCGACGTGCTCGGCGTGCTGCTCGCCCTGTTCGCCCTCGTGCCCCTCGTCGCGGCACTTATCGAGGCTCCCCGCCTCGGGTGGACGAGCCCGTGGGTGATCGCCGGCCTCGCGCTCGGGGTGACGCTGCTGGTGGTGTTCGCGGCGCGCGAGGCCCGGTCGCCCGCACCGGTGTTCGACGTCCGTGCACTGGCCCAGCCGGTCATCGCCGGCTCGTCGCTTGCCCTGTTCGCCTCGTACGTGACCTTCCTCGGGCTGCTCTTCCTCGTCACCATCGACCTGCAGCAGGTGGCAGGCCTGGGGCCGGTGGAGTACGGCCTGCTGCTCACTCCAATGGCCATCACGTACTGGGTGGTGTCGCGCATCGGCGCCCGCGTGGCGGCCACCGGCGCCTTCCGCGGGCCGATGATCGTGGGGCTGGTGTCGGCCACGCTGGCCTTCGTGGTTCCGGCAATCGCCCCCAACACGCCGCCGTGGACGCTGCCCGCACTCGTGCTGCTGGGCACTGCCGCCGGCATGATCGTGCCCGTGTGCTCCGCCACCGTGATGAACGCCCTGCCTCCTGAGGCGATGTCGACGTCGAGTTCGCTGTCGGTGGTGGCGCGCTTCGCCGGGGGCGCCGTGGGCGTGGCCGTCATCGCGTCCGCCGTCAGCGCCGTCGCGGATACCGACGCTGCGCTCACGGCGGGCTACTGGACGGGAGCGGTGTTCGTGGCGGCGCTGGCCGTGGGCGCGATCGTTGCCATCACCCGCTCAGGCGCCATGGGCGAGGGGCGGCCGACCGCCGGGGGCGGGGGCGGGGTGGACCCGGTCCCCATCTGATGCCCGCACGGCGAGGGCGCCGCTGCACGTGATGGCGTCGTGGTCGGGCGTGACGATGGTGCGAACCGGCTCGTCGCCTGAGTGCTCCAGCAGTACGTGCAGCAGCAGGCCCCTCTCCGCGGGCGAGCCCGAGCC
>JBIIJJ010000168.1:0-4146 GCA_044233875.1 Miltoncostaeaceae bacterium
TTCCCGGCGCCGGCACGCCTGCGTATCCACCCCCGCTGAACTCCTCGTCCTCCCAGGACACATCCGCCACGTGCAGCGGCGTGGCCGCCTCCGGACCAAGCCAGCGCACCATGGCGTCGATGATCCGGCGCCTCCGCTGGCCCGGTGGAAGTGCTGACAGCTCGCGGCTCCTGGCACCGCACGTGAGCGACCCCAGCACCGCGGGCCCCCCGGGAGGGGAGGCATCGAAGAGGGACGACACCGGCCCCGTGGCGTCGTGCACCTCGCCGCTCCACCCGGCATCCCGCCAGAAGGGTCGGTCATAGACCGCCATCAGCTTCGTCACCGACCCCATGGGCACGCGCTCGACAAGCGACCGACGCCAGGCGGGAAGCGCGGGCGCCCAGCGGATGGCTGCCACCCGGGGCGGCGGAAGTGCCACGACCACGCGCCGCGCGCGGACACGCACGCCGTCCCCGGTAAGGGCAACGCCCGAATCGCCGTGGCGGATCTCCCGCACGGCCGCGCCGAGGCATACCCGATCTCCAAGCAGGTGAGCCAGACCTCGGGCCGCCCCGTCGGCACCCCCCACCACCAGGTCCTGATCGGCACCCTCCTCCGCCCCGCCCGCGCCGCGCATCAGCCCGCCGTTGTCGGCGACGAACGCCATCAGGGTCAGCATCGACACCCTCGAAAGCTCCTCGCATGTCGAGAGGACCAGGGTCGACTCCACCACCTGCCGTGGCCGGCGCAGGGGAATCCAGCGGCGCAGCCACTGTGCGACCGTCAGGGAGTCCCACCGCTCGGCCGCGGGGGCACGCCACGGCTGGTCGGCCGGCGTGCGCCGCCGCATCTGCTCGATCCGCGCCATGGCCGGCAGCACGAAGGGGATCGCCCATGGCGGCATCGGCAGCGGGCGCGCGTGCCGCAGGCGCGCCGCGCGCTCATCCCACCACGCCGCGCTGCCACTGGCGGGAGTCGGGTAGGTGGGAATCGCGAAGCGATCGAGCAGCGCGCGGAACCGCAGATGGCCGGCACCGACCCACATGCCGCCCATGTCCAGCGGAACGCCGCCGGCATCCATCGTCCACACCCGGCCGCCCACCCGCTGGCGGGCCTCCAGCACCAGCACGTCGTGCCCGGCGTCCGCGATCGCAGCAGCGGCAGTGAGCCCCGCATACCCGGCGCCGATCACCGCCACTTCCGTGTCGCGATGTGCGGTCATGCCGTATGTATAACATGCGTTTTACTACAGGCACCGCCGCATGGAGGGGCATGCCGAGGCAGGTTGACCCAACGCAGAGGGACCGCGAGATCCGGGCAGCCACCCTGCGGGTGATCGCGCGCCACGGCGTGGGCGGAGTGACCATCCGCGGGGTTGCCGCCGAGCTCGGCACATCGACCACGGCCATCACCCACTACGTGGCCACCCGCGAGGCCCTGCTGGAACAGGCGATCGGGCAGGCACTGGACACCCGGCGGACGCAGCTGGATGAACTCGTGGCAGGCGCGGAGGACCCACTGTGGGCGGCCATTCTCTGGTCGGTCGACGCCGACCCCGAGGGCCTCTGGCCGGCACTCGTGGCGGCTCGGGCTGCTGGCATCGAGCCCATGGTGACGAGGCTCGTCCACCAGTTCGATGAGTGGTGGACCCTCCTGATCACACGCCTCGCGGGCGGGCGGGCGGCACCGGGCCTTTCACCATCCGAGGCGGCGGATGCCATAGGCGTCGTCGTCGACGGCCTGCTGCTGGGACATGGCGAGGGCTCCTGGTCGCCGGGGCACCGGCACCATCTCGCGCGCATGCTGGTCCGTCCGCTGCTCGCAGTCTGATCCTGGGTCAGGCTGCGCTCAGGTCAGTGCGCGGCCGGCCTGACGCGGGATCCACGCTGCCAGCGGCCCTACTCGCGGCGCTGATCGTGCTCAGCGTCGGAGGCGTCGTGCTGGTCGCCGCATCGGCGCTGCTCGCCGTCATCGGGCCCTAGCCTCCTCCCGGGATCGGGAGAAAGAAGAAGGGGCCCCGGAGGGCCCCTTCCCGAACTCACCTGCGGATTGGGCTGATCAGCTGCAGCCCGAGGTGCTCCCGCAGTTCATGCACTTGTAGCAAGAGCCCGACCGCACCATGGTCCAGCCGCAGGATCCGCAGATGGCGCCGTCCTGGTCGAGCTGCACCGAGAGACCGGCGCTCTGCGCGAGGCCGATGTCCATGGAGGTCTGCTCCTTCGGGGCGGCGGGCTCGGCCGGCGCGGTCTCGGTGACCACGGCGCCCTGGGCGCTGCCCTCGATGGCCACCGGCTGCTGGCCGTTGGGCACCTGGCCCTCGAGCTCGGCGCGCATCTGGTCGGTGATGATGCCGACCGAACGCTTTTCGTCCTCGGTGAGGAACTTGGCCGAGAGCCAGCGCACCAGGTAGTCGACGATCGACTTGGCGCTGGGGATCTCCGGGTTGCCGGTGAAGCCCGACGGGTCGAAGCGCATGTGGCTGAGCTTGTTGGCCAGCGTGCTGAGCGGCACGCCGTGCTGCAGGGCCAGCGACATGCAGATGGCCAGGGAGTCCATGAGTCCGCTGACGGTGGAGCCCTGCTTGGCCATCTTCATGAAGACCTCGCCCGGGCTGCCGTCCTCGTACATGCCCACGGTGATGTAGCCGTCGTGGTCGAGGATGCGGAAGTGGTGCGTGATGGCCTGGCGCTCGTCGGGCAGGCGGCGGCGGTTCACCTTGGCCGGCGCGGCGGCGGCGTCGTTGGCCGCCTTCATGTCGGCCGGCGACTCCTTGCCGGTGGAGAGCGGCTGGGTGCGCTTGCTGCCGTCGCGGTAGATGGCGAGCGCCTTCACGCCCTCCTTCCATGCCAGCACGTAGGCGGCCGCGATGTCTTCCGGCGTGGCCTCATTCGGCATGTTGACGGTCTTGCTGATGGCGCCCGAGATGAAGGGCTGCACTGCGCCCATCATCTTGATGTGGCCGCGGTAGTGGATGCTGCGCTCGCCGTTGGCCGGCGTGAAGGCGCAGTCGAACACCGCGAGGTGCTCCTCCTTCAGGCCCGGGGCACCCTCGATGGTCTCGTGCTCGTCGATGAAGGCCACGATCTGCTTGATGGCCTCCTCGTGGTAGCCCAGCTTCTCGAGGGCCTGCGGCACGGTGTTGTTGACCATCTTGATGACGCCGCCACCGACCAGGCGCTTGTACTTGACCAGCGCGATGTCGGGCTCGACGCCCGTGGTGTCGCAGTCCATCATGAAGCCGATGGTGCCCGTGGGGGCCAGCACCGACGCCTGCGAGTTGCGGTAGCCGAAGATCTCACCGCGGTCCACGGCGATGTCCCACTCCTCGCGTGCGGAGTTGAGGAGGGCCTCGTCACGCACGCGGCCATCGGGGATGTCCTGTGCCGCGCGGCGGTGGCTGCGGATCACGCCGTTCATGGCCTTCGCGTTGGGCTCGTAGCCCTCGAAGGCACCCATGCGCTCGGCCAGGCGGGTGCTCATGGCGTAGGCACGGCCGGTCATGAGGGCGGTGATGGCGGCGGCGTACTCGCGGCCGTCCTCGCTGTCGTACGGCAGGCCGTGGCTCATGAGCAGCGCGCCGAGGTTGGCGTAGCCCAGGCCCAGCTGGCGGTACTTGCGGGCGTTGATGCCGATCTGCTCGGTGGGGTAACCGGAGCGCGCCACGATGATGTCCATGGCGGTGATGACCACGTCGACGGCCTGCTGGAAGTCGGCCACCTGGAAGGTGCCGTTCCCGTCCACGAACTTCATGAGGTTGAACGAGGCCAGGTTGCAGGCGGAGTCGTCGAGGTGCATGTACTCCGAGCACGGGTTGGAGCCGTTGATGCGGCCCGACACCGGGCAGGTGTGCCAGCGGTTGATGGTGCTGTCGAACTGCATGCCGGGGTCACCGCACACCCATGCGGCCTCGGCGATCTCCTTCATGAGCTCGCGGGCCTTGACGGTCTCGACGACCTCGCCGGTGGTGACGGCAGTGGTGTGCCAGTCGCCACCGGCCTCGTAGGCGTACATGAACTCATCGGTCATGCGCACCGAGTTGTTGGCGTTCTGGAACTGGATGCTGTTCCAGGCCTCGCCGTTCAGGCCCATGTCGTAGCCCATCTCACCGAGGGCCCAGGCCTTCTTCTCCTCCGTGGCCTTGCAGTTCACGAAGTCGCGGATGTC
>JBIIJJ010000015.1:0-16013 GCA_044233875.1 Miltoncostaeaceae bacterium
GCAGGGTGGTCTCGCTGAAGAAGTCGTCGAACCCCACGCGGAAGCGATCGAGCACGTCGGTCATCTGCGCGAGCATGAGGTCCTTGCCCCGCATGGCGAAGAAGGCGAGCGCCTCCGGGTCGGGCGGATCCACCCGGGCCGCGTACTCATCGCCCACCTCGTCGCGCATGCGTTCGGCGATGCCCAGCACGTAGTCGCCCTGGTAGCCCTCCTCGGGCACCTGCGTGGGCAGTCCGAACAGCTGGCCGTACCGGGCGGCCACCGAGGCGCCGAACAGCTCCATCTGGCGGCCCCAATCGTTCACGTAGAACTCGCGCGTCACGTGGTGGCCGCTGTAGCCGAGCACACGGGCCAGGCTGTCGCCGTAGGCCGCCTGGCGGGCGTGGCCCACGTGCGGTGGCCCGGTGGGGTTGGCCGACACGAACTCGATGAGGATGCGCTCGGCCGGGTCGGCCTGGCCGCGGCCGTAGGCATCCCCCGCCTCGGCGATGTGCCGCGCGGCCTCCGCGAACCACCTCGGGCTCAGGGTGAGGTTGATGAACCCGGGGCCGGCCACCTCAGCCGACTCCACGTACCCGGCCAGGCCATCGGCCGTGGCGATGCGGCCCGCGAGGTCGGTGGCGATCTCGCGCGGGTTGCGCTTGGCCGCCTTGGCGAGGGTCATCGCCACGTTGGTGGCGAGGTCGCCGAACTCCGCGTTTGCGGGCGGCTCGAGGGCTGCCGTGGCCTCCGCCGCGCCCGCGACCTCTGCGGCCTCGCGCGCAAGGGCACGGGACAGGGGCGTGATGGGGCTATCCGAAGGCACGGCGGGCGATGCTACCGACCGCCGCCCGCCCGCGGGTAGGGGTGCCCCGCGAGGTCGGCGAGCGACCGGTACACCTGCTCGGCCAGCACCACCCGCGCAAGTTGGTGCGGCAGCGTGAGGGGGCCGAGCGACATCACCTCGTCCGCCTCGTCGCGAAGGGAGGGGTCGAGGCCGATGGCACCGCCGATGAGAAAGGTGGTGGGCCGGGAATCCTCCAGGCGCCGGCCGACCCACTGCGCAAGCGCCTCGCTGCTCGTGGGCTGCCTCCCCCGGGAGTCGAGCGCCACCACGTGCGCCCCGGCCACCACCTTGGCGCGCATCCTCTCCCCCTCGCGACGGAACACCTGCGCATCCCCGTGCTGCACCGCCTCAGCACCCACCTCATCCACCCTGAGGTCGGCCATGCGGGCGATGCGTGCCTCGAACTCCGCGCCCGCATCGGCGAGGGGCGCGCGCAGTCGCCCGACGACAACGAACTGGATGAGGCGGCTCACGCGGTTACTGTAGGTCGCGGTGAGCCAGCGCATCGCCATCATCAGCGACGTCCACGGCAACCGCCACGCCCTCGAGGCCGTCCGCCGAGCCATCCGCCAGGCCAGCGTCACGCGAATCTGGTGCCTTGGCGACATGGTGGGCTACGGGGCGCATCCGGCGGAATGCCTGCGCGTGTGCGTGCACGAGTCCGAGCGCATCATCGCCGGCAACCACGACCTGGCGGCGGTGGGCCGGGTGCGCGCCGATGCCTTCTCGCCCAATGCCCGCACGGCGATCGAGTGGACGCAGACGCGCCTCGACCGCAACTCCCACGACCGCCTCATTGCGCTTGAGGCACAGGACGTCGACGACGAGGCGGCCCTCTTCCACGCGAGCCCGCGCGATCCGATCTGGGAATACATCATCACCAGCGACCAGGCGCGTGCCGCCTTCGACGAAACCCCATCCCGCATCACAATGGTGGGCCACACCCACCTGGCGGGCGCATGGCGCCTCGGGGACGACGGCCGCCTCGATGGCGGGCTGGTGCGTGGCGAGGAGACCGTCTCCATCGAGACCGGGCGCTGGCTGATAAACCCGGGGTCGGTGGGCCAGCCGCGCGACCTCGACCCGCGTGCCTCATGGGCGATACTCGACCTCGAGGCCCTCACCCTCAGGTTCAGGCGCACCCCCTACGACGTCCCGGGCGCGCAGAACGCCATCCAGGCAGCGGGGCTGCCCGCCGAACTCGGTGCGCGCCTGGCGGAGGGACGGTGACCGCCTACCTCGACCACGCATCCGCCTGGCCACTCCCCGATGCGGTGCAGCAGGAGATGGCGCGCTGGGCCGCGCACGTGGGCAGCCCCATGGCCCTGCATGAGCAGGCGCGCCCGCCTGCCGACGCGGTGGGCGACGCACGCGATGCCCTGGCCGCGCTCACGGGCTGGGCGCCGGAGTCGGTCATCTTCACGTCCGGTGCCACCGAGGCGCGCAACCTGGCCATCAAGGGCGTGCTCGCCGCCGCGCGCGCCGATGAGCCGGTCATCGTGGCCGACCCCCTCGCGCACGCATCCACGCTTGCCGCGGCTCGCTCCGCCACACGCCACGGCGGCGACCTGCTGCTGGCCGGGGTCGACTGCCAGGGCCGCGTGGATGCCCACGAGCTCCAGGGCCTGGCCGACGGCGCGGACATCGTGGTGATCACCCACGGGCAGGCGGAGGTGGGCACCATCCGCGACGCCGCGCATGAGGTGGCAGCCATCCGCGACGCGGCACCCGATGCCGTGGTGGTGCTCGACGCAGACGAGACCGCCGGGCTGCTCCCGCTTGCAGATGGCCTGGGAGCCGACCTGGTGGTGGTCGGCGGCCGCACCCTGGGCGCGCCGTCATGGGTGGGCGCGCTCATGGTGAGGCCCGGCACCCGGCTGCACCCGCTCATCGAGGGTGGGCTCGAGGAGGGCGGAAAGCGCGGCGGGCCGCACGACGTGCCCGGCATCGCCGCCCTGGGCCTTGCCGCCCGCGACGCACGCGAGCACATGGCGGGGCGCGTGGCCCACATGCGGGCCGCCGGGGTCGTGCTGGCCGAGGGCATGCTGGCCGTGCCCGGAACCCGCCTCAACGGGCCGCCGGTGGATACGGATGAGCGCCTGCCGGGACACGTGCAGGTATCCGCCCGGGGCGTGGAGGGCGAGGCCGTGGCGCTCGCCATGGCCGCCCGCGGCGTGGCGGTGTCACCCGGCTCGGCGTGCACGTTCGGGGCCGGAAAGGCGTCGCCGGTGCTCGAGGCAATGGGGCTCGATGACGAGGCCGCCCGGTCCGCCGTGCTGGTGACGGCGGGGCCCGGCACCACGCAGGCCGAGGTACAGGAGGCCGTGAGCGCCTACGCGCAGTCGGTGGCGGCCCTCAGGGCCATGGCGCCGTCGTGAGCCACGCCCCCGACCGCCACGTGGACGCCCTCGGCACCTGGTGTCCGGTGCCCGTCACCATGGCGCGCGAGGCAATCGCACGCATGGCCCCGGGCCAGGTGCTCGAGGTGCTGGCCGACGACCCCATGGTGTTCCTCGACCTCCCGGCGTGGTGCCACGACGCAGGCCACGAGGTGCTGTCGATGGAACAGCGCCGCGACATCATCACCACCCTCATCCGGGTGGCCGCCTGACGCCTCAGTCGTCGGTGGCGACGGCCTCGGCGATCATCATGCGGTTCCAGGTGTTGATGCCCGCGATGGTGAACACCAGCTGCACGAGCTCGTCACCCGGGAAGTGCCTGCCGGCGTCGTCCCACACCCCGGCCGACGAGGGCTCCTCGGCCTGCGAGAGCGACCCGGTCACGGTGAGCAGGTCCGTCAGGGCGAGCGCGGCGCGCTCGCGATCGTCGAACAGGTCCGATGCCCGCCAGTCGCCGGTGGCGGCGATGCGATCGTCGCTGAGGCCCGCCTTGCGGCCCGCCTCGGTGTGCATGTCGATGCAGTAGCGGCAGTTGTTCACGCGCGACGCGCGCAACTTGACGATCTCGGCCAGGGCATGGTCGGGGTGCCCGGCACGCGTGAGGCCTGCGAGCGCGCGGTAGCCGTCGGGCGCCTGGGCCTTCACGCTGATGCGCCCGTGGATGCCCACTAGGCGAACCTGTATGCGATCAGCGCAATGCCGATGACGAGGCCCGCGATGCCGAGGCCGAGTCCCCACCAGGCCATCTTGCGGCCCTGGATGTCGTCGTTGTCGCCGATGTCGCGAAGGGCCAGGGCCCCGAAGATGATGGCCAGCGTGGAGCACACCACCGGGAACACCAGGATCCCCACGATGCCCAGCACGAGCGACGCCGTGGCACGACCCGAGCGACGCTGCTGACCCCCAGGGCCGGCGGTCGACGGGGGCGGGGGCGGGAGCTCCCCCGGCTGGTCGACGGCCGTGACGCCACCGTCGCTCACGTGCTCGGTCCAGTGGTGGCCGTCCCACCAGCGCAGCTCGTGCCGCCCCGACGGATCGGGCAGCCATTCCTGGGGATGGGAGGTGCTCATTGGCCGCGCACTCTACTGCGCGTCCAGCAGCACGGCACCGGTCATCGCCTCGGGGGCGTCCCACCCCATGAGCGCGCACGCGGTGGGCGCCACGTCGCCCAGCCGGCCCTCGCGCAGCGGCAGGCCCGGACGGTCGATCCACAGCGGCACCGGGTTCGTGGTGTGGGCGGTGTTGGGGCTGCCATCCGGCTCGATCATGTGCTCGGAGTTGCCATGGTCGGCGGTGACCATGAGCAGGCCACCGGCCGCGGCCACCGCCGGGCGGATGTCGGCCATGCAGCGATCAACCGCCTCGATTCCCTGCACGGCGGCGGCCACGACGCCCGTATGACCCACCATGTCGGCATTGGCGAAGTTGACCACGATGAAGTCGCGTCCCCCCTCGCCCAGCGCACCCACCACCACATCGCGGATTCCCATGGCGCTCATCTCGGGCGCCTCGTCATAGGTGGCCACGTGCTGCGGGCTCTGCACCAGCTGGCGCTCCTCGCCGTCGAACGGCGCCTCGCGTCCGCCGTTGAAGAAGTAGGTCACATGCGCGTACTTCTCGGTCTCGGCAACGTGCAGCTGGGGGCGCCCGGCTGCGCTCACCGTCTCGGCAAGGCCCTGGCGGACATCCTCCGACTCGAAGGCCACCGGGTAGTCCCACTCGCTGCGAAGGCGCGTCATGGTGGTGATGTGCGGAAGGGGCGGGGTGGCGCCGCGATCGAAGCCATCGAATGCCGGGTCGCCGAGCGCCTGGGTGATCTGCCGCGCCCGGTCGGGGCGGAAGTTCCACACCAGCACCTGGTCGCCGGGACGGATGCGCCCCGCGGCGGGGTCGCCGATCACCCACGGCTCGATGAACTCATCCGTTGTGCCCGCGCCGTAGGAGCGCTCCACGGCCTCCGATGCCCGCGCAGCTCCCTCACCCCGGCCATGCACCATGGCGTCGTAGGCCCGCTGGGTGCGTTCCCAGCGGTGATCGCGATCCATGGCCCAGTACCGACCCACGACCGTGCCGATCACCGCACCACGGGCCTCCAGCGCCCGGATGGCGGGCAGCGCGGAGTCGGGTCGGCTGTCGCGGCCATCGGTGATGGCATGCACCACCACCCGCTCCACGCCCGCTGCCTGCGCGGCGTCGAGCAGGGCCAGCAGATGTCGCTGGCTCGCGTGCACGCCGCCATCACCCACGAGGCCGACGAGATGGAGCGTGGTGCCGGTGGCGGCGCTGAACGCCGCACTGATGGCCGGCACCGCCGCGAGTCCACCGGGCGCCGCCACCGCCTCGTCGATGCGCACAAGCATCTGGGGAACGCGACGGCCGGCGCCGAGGTTGAGGTGCCCCACCTCGCTGTTGCCCATCTGTCCATCAGGCAGGCCCACGGGCAGGCCACTGGCCTGCAGCAGGGTTGACGAGCCCTCGGCCGCGAGGGCATCGAGGGCGGGCGTGCGCGCCAGGGCCACGGCGTTGCCCGGCCCCGCGGGGGCGATGCCGAACCCGTCGATCACCACGAGCACGAGGGGGCCACTCATGCGGCGGCCAGCACGATCTGCGCGAACCACTCCGGTTCAAGGCTCGCACCGCCCACGAGCGCACCGTCCACATCGGTCTGCGACATGAGCTCGGCCGCGTTGCCCGCGTTCACGCTGCCCCCGTAGAGCACGCGCAGGCACTCGCCATCCACGCGCTCCGCTGCGACTGAACGCACGATGGCGCAGGCCTCCTGCGCCTGCTCGGGGCTCGCGGTCTCACCCGTGCCGATGGCCCAGATGGGCTCGTACGCGATGACCAGGCGGTCGATGTCGGCGGCATGCACATGGGCCAGCGCAGAGCGCACCTGGCGCGTGAGCCACTGCCCGGTCTCCCCCGCCCTGCGGGTGTCGAGCGACTCACCGCAGCACAGCACCACCCGCAGGCCGGCGTCGAGTGCGGCCCGCACACGATCGGCCACCTGCTCATCCGTATCGCCGGCCGCGCGGCGCTCCGAGTGCCCCACGAGCACGCCGTCCACGCCGGCTGACGTGAGCATCGCCGCGGAGATCTCGCCCGTGTGGGCACCCCCGGCGGCCTCATGCACGTTCTGCCCGTACACCTCGATGCGGGTACCGGCCAGCGCGCGAACCGCGGCGTCGAGCGCGGTGAACGGCGGGCACACCGCCGCCTCGGCGACAGGATCGGGGCCGAGCAGCGCCGCGAGTGCAACACAGAACTCCGTGGCCTCGCCGGCGGTCTTGTGCATCTTCCAGTTGCCCGCCACCAGCGGGCGCCGCTGCCCGCTCATGCCATGGGCAGGGCCGCCACGCCGGGAAGCGCCCGCCCCTCCATCAGCTCGAGGGCCGCGCCGCCGCCGGTGGAGACCCACGTGAGCTGGTCGGCCAGCCCCATGTCGCCGAGCGCCGCCCCGGAGTCGCCGCCACCCGCCACCGTGGCGGCGGGCGATGCGGCCATGGCCTCGGCCACCGCGCGCGTGCCCTCGGCGAAGGGCGGGATCTCGAACGCGCCCATGGGGCCGTTCCAGAACACGGTGCCCGCCGACATGATCACGTCGCGGTAGGCAGCCGACGTGCGCGGGCCGATGTCCACTCCCATCCAGCCGTCGGGGATTCCATCGCTCGGCACCACCTTCAGGTTGGCCGATGCGTCGAAGGCGTCGGCCACCAGGATGTCGGTGGGCAGCTGCAGGGTGCAGTTCACCTTGGCCGCGCGGTCGAGCAGGCGCAGCGCGAGCGCCTGGGCCTGCTCGTCCTCGTGCAGGGACGTTCCCACGGGGTCGCCCAGCGCCTTGAGGAAGGTGAAGCACATGGCCCCGCCGATGAGGATGCGATCGGCGCGATCGAGCAGGTTCTCGATGAGCGGCAGCTTGTCGCTCACCTTCGATCCGCCGAGCACGGCGACGAACGGCACCTCCGGGCTCTGGAGCAGCCCGCCCAGAACATCCACCTCGCGCGCCAGCAGGAGGCCGGCACAGGAGTCGAGCCGTCGGGCCACGGCCTCCGTAGACGCGTGGGCCCGGTGGGCGGCACCGAAGGCATCATCGACGTACTTGGTGAAGCCGGCGGCAAGGCGGTCGGCGAAGGCGCCGTCGTTGGCCTCCTCCTCCGGGCGGAACCTGAGGTTCTCGAGCATCACGATCTCGCCCGGCTGGAGGGCCCGCACGCGGGCCTCCACCTCGGATCCCATGCAATCGGGCAGCAGCTCCACCGGCTGGCCGAGCAGCTCGGACAGCCGCGCGGCGCAGGGCGCGAGCGAGAGATCCTCCACCCGCTCGCCCTTGGGGCGGCCCAGGTGCGAGCACACTGCCACCGCTGCCCCGGCGTCGAGCAGGTAGCGCAACGTGGGAACCGACGCGCGGATACGCGCGTCGTCGGCCACCCGCTGCGCGCCGCCCGGCCCCGCCTCGAGCGGGGCATTCAGGTCGGCGCGGACCAGCACCCGCTCCTGGGCCCATGACTGGCCCGGGGAATCCACCTGGACCAGGCTCGCCATTACGGCAGCAGCTTCTGGGCGAGGTCGACCACGCGGCACGAGTAGCCCCACTCGTTGTCGTACCAGGAGATCACCTTGGCCTGGTTGCCCATGGTCATGGTGAGCCCGGCGTCCACCAGCGACGAGTGCGGGTCGCCGATGACGTCGCGCGACACGATTGGGTCTTCGCAGAAGCCGAGGATGCCCTTCATGGGGCCATCGGCGGCCTCGCGGAGGGCCTCGTTGATCTCGTCCTTCGACGGTGCGTCACGCAGGTCGGCCACGAGGTCCACCACCGAGCCATCGGGAGTGGGCACGCGCAGCGCCATGCCGTCGAGCTTGCCCTTGAGATGCGGCAGCACCTCGCCGATGGCGCGGGCGGCACCCGTGGACGTCGGGATGATCGACAGCGCAGCGGCACGGGCGCGGCGAAGGTCGGAATGCGGCAGGTCGAGGATGCGCTGGTCGTTCGTGTACGCGTGGCAGGTGGTCATGAACCCCTGCTTCAGGCCGAACGCGTCGTCCAGCACCTTGGCCACCGGCGCGAGGCAGTTGGTGGTGCACGAGGCGTTGGAGACCACGTCGTGCGTGGCCGGGTCGTACTGGTCGTCGTTCACGCCGAGCACGATCGTGAGGTCGGGCTCGGTGGCCGGCGCAGAGATGATGACCTTCTTCGCGCCGCCATCCAGGTGCTTGGCGGCATCGGCACGCTTGGTGAAGAAGCCGGTGCTCTCCACCACGACGTCGACGCCCATGTCCCCCCAGGCCAGGTTGGCCGGGTCGCGCTCGGCCAGCACGCGGATGGGCGTGCCGTCCACGATGATGGCGTCACCCTCGTGCTGCACCGTGCCGGGATAGCGCCCGAACACGGAGTCGTAGCCCAGCAGGTAGGCCAGGGTCTTGGCGTCGGTGAGGTCGTTGACCGCGACGATCTCCACCTCGCCCTTGGCCCGGCTCATCGCCGCCCGGAAGACGTTGCGGCCGATGCGGCCGAACCCGTTGATGCCCACGCGTACCGCCATCACCATCTCCTTGTAGGAAAACGGCGCGAGCATAACGACAAAACGACTCCGGGGGGCCTTGCGGCCCCCCGGAGGGTGAAGCAGAGGATGTCCAGACCTTGCGGCCTAGGCCTCCTTGGGCTTCGGGGTGAGGAGGGCAGCCAGCTTGCCCGACACGATGCCGAGAATGACACCGATGATCAGGGTAACCAGCGTGTCGAACCACACCCAGGCCCACGGGGTCGAGACAAGACCACCGAAGGCACCGAGGCCCGTGGCGCCACCGGCACCACCGTTGGCAGCGTCAGCACCCAGCGGCGCCCAGCCGTCCATACCGGTGGCAACCCACCAGAGGAAGACAGCTGCGAAAGCCGGGAACGTACCCGCCACGTAGTACCAGTCACCCGCCACGAGAATCATGACGAGGATGAAGGCGAAGATGCCGACCCAGAGGGCGATGCCCCAGAAGTCGGGGAAAGCGGCCGTCTTGTAGGCCAGCGGAATCGTCACCAGTGCGGCGACGGTACCGAAGACAGAGGCCAGGAAGATCTTGCCGAAGGCGGCGTTGTCACCACCGGCGGCGAAGAAGAGACCCCACGAGATGAACGCCGTGGGAAGAATCAGGTGGAAGTTCTGCGGCACACCGACAGCGCCGGGCACATCAGTGCCGGCAACGGTGACCCAGTGGAACGTGAAGTTCAGCGAGAACTCGGTCCACAGGAATGACAGAACTCCGATGACAAGCGCGAGCGGAAAAATCGCCTTTGCGCGAGCACCCATGTGAGCTCCTTTGGATAGGACAGGGATCCCCGCTAACCCGAAGATGAGATGAGGTGGGTTTCGCGGTTGCACGCAGCGTAAGCCGTCATGCGGACGTCACACTACGCGCGCGTGCTTGTTCGTTACAAGTGCTACATACCCTTCCCGCAACGGCGAAATCCCGGAATTTCATCGCTACGAGCGGGAGGTTTACCCTCCGGTAATGATCACCCGGGGTAGGGCGCAGCCGCCGAGGCGGCGCGTCGGTCGGCCCCCTCACGGGCGAGCGGCTCGAGCACGTCGGCCAGCGCCTCGGGCGAGTGGCGCACCACCGCGTCGTCCTCGGCGATGTCGGCAGCCACCACCCGCACCCCACGCGACTCCAGGGCGGCGATGTCCACGGCCACCGGCTCCTGCCCCTGCGCGGCGTAGTGCGCGAGCGCAGCCGGCTCGAGGTCGCCCGAGTGCACAACCACCACGTCCACCCCACCGGGCGCCATCTCGAGCACCCGGTCCAGGTGCGTGACGGCGTCCATGCCATCGGTCTCACCGGGCTGGGTCATGATGTTGCACACGTACACGCGCAGGCCACGGGCATCGCACGCGGCCTGCGCGATGTCCCCCACCGCCAGGTGGGGCAGCACGCTCGTGAACAGCGACCCGGGGCCGAGCAGGATGAGATCGGCGTCCGAGATGGCGGCGAGGGCATCGGGGTGCGCCGCGGGCTCGGGGTCGAGCCACACCCGCCGGCAGGCGCCCACGCCCGATGCGATGAGGGTCTCCCCGCAGGCCTCCGAGCCGTCCTCGCGCTCGGCCCACAGGCGCACGTGCTCGAGCGCGCCCGGGATGACGCGCCCGTTCACCTTGAGCACCCGCGATGCCTCGCGCACGGCCTCGTCAAACGAGCCGGTCACCTCGGTGAGGGCCGCCAAGATGAGGTTGCCGAAGGGGTGCCCCGAGAGGTCGCCATCGGCGAACCGGTGCTGGAACATGCGCCCCATCAGCGACTCGTCGTCCGCCAGGGCCACCAGCACGTTGCGGATGTCGCCGGGGGGCAGCATGCCCAGCTCGCGGCGCAGTCGGCCGGACGAACCGCCGTCGTCAGCCACGCTCACCACCGCGGAGATGTCGAGCTCACGGCGCTTGAGGCCGCGCAGCAGCGACGACAGCCCGGTGCCGCCGCCCAGCGCGGTGACGTGCGGCCGGTTCATGCCGACCGCACCTCGGCCGGGCGCGATGAGTCGCGATGGGCCACCGACACGTCGAGCGAGTCGGCGTAGCGCGCGGCCAGGGCCTCGGCCACCGTGACGCTGCGGTGCCGCCCGCCGGTGCACCCGATGGCAACCACCAGGTGCCGCTTGCCCTCGGCCTCGTACAGGGGCAGCACGTGGTCGAGCAGGGCATACAGGCGGTTCATGAACTCGTCGTAGTCGGGGTCGTCCGCCACGTAGTCCGCCACCGCGGCATCCTCGCCGGTGAGGGCGGTGAGCTCTGGCACGTAGTGCGGATTGCGCAGGAACCTCACGTCGAACATGAGATCGGCCTCGCGCGGCACGCCATGCTTGAAGCCGAATGACGAGATGGTCACGCGCATGCGCGGCCGGTCGCCCGGCTTCATCTCCTGCGTCACGGCCTCGCGCAACTGCCACGTGTTGAGGTCGCTGGTGTCGATCACCACGTCCGCGCGATCGCGGATGGCCGCGAGCAGGTTGCGCTCCTTCTCGATGCCGCGCAGCACCTCTCCCCCCTCGGCCAGCGGGTGGCGACGGCGCGTCTCGCGGAAGCGCGCGAGCAGAACGTCGTCCGAGGCCTCGAGGAACAGGATGCGCAGGTGCATGCCCGGCATCGACGCGATGCGGTCGAGCTCGGACACCAGGCCATCGAACCAGGCGCCGCCGCGCACGTCGAACACCAGGGCGGCGCGCTCCACCTTGCTGCCCTCGAGGGCGAAGAGGTCCACAAGCGACGGCAGCAGCTGCGGAGGCAGGTTGTCGACGCAGAAGTAGTCGGCATCCTCGAACGCACCCATGGCGCCCGACTTGCCGGCCCCCGAAAGCCCCGTGATGATCGTCAGGTCCACCCGTTCCCCGATCCCGCGAGCGTCTCGACCTGGTCGGGCCCGCCCGTCTTGTTGAGGTGCTCGTAGAGGTCGCGGGCCACCTTGGGGGGCAACCCGGGAACCGCCTCCATCTCTTCCCTCGTCGCGGCCAGGAACCTCTCCGGCGACCCGAAGTGTCGCAGTATGGCGCGGCGCCTTGCCGGGCCGATGCCGGGCAGCGAATCCATGGCGCTGGCGGTCATGCCCTTGCCGCGGCGGCTGCGGTGGTGGCGCAGCGCGAACCTGTGGGCCTCGTCGCGCACCTGCTGCAGCAGCCTGAGCCCCGGGGAGTCCTCCGGCAGCAGGATGGGCTCGGAGCGCCCCGGCACGAAGACCTCCTCCTGCTGCTTGGCCAGGCCGATCATGGGCACGTCGATGCCCGCCTCGTGCATGGCCCGCTGCGCGGCCGACAGCTGACCCTTGCCGCCGTCGATCACCACCAGCGAGGGCGTGGCGCCCAGGCTGGCATCGCCGTCGCCGGATGCCAGGCGCGCCATTCGCCGGCCGATGGCCTCCTCCATGCGCGCGAAGTCGTCGGGTCCGCCGTCGTAGCGCATGGTGAACGAGCGGTAGTGCGCACGGGCGGGCGCGGCCCCGTTCATCACCGTCATCGACGCCACGGCGTAGGTGGACCCGAGGTTCGAGATGTCGAAGCACTCGATGCGCATGGGCGGGGCATCCAGGCCGAGCGCGCGCTGCAGGTCGCCCAGCGCGGCCGTGCGGCGCTCCCGGGTGCGGGCGACGCGTGCGCGGTCCTGGTCCAGCGCCAGCCGCGCGTTGCGCTCGGCCATCTCCTGCAGCTTGCGCTTCTCCCCGCGCTCGGAGGCGCGCACTTCGACCCCGGCCTGCCGGCGCTCGGCCAGCACGGCTTCGATGGCCCGGGTGCGCATGTCGCGGGGCACCACCACGAGAGGCGGTATCGCCATGCCCAGGGCGTAGTACTCCATGACGAACTGCTCGAGGATCGTCTCGTCGTCGCTCGACCCCGCGGCGTCCACGAAGAACGACTGGCGGTCACCCAGCACGCCGTCGCGCACCTGCAGCACCTGCACGTTGGCCGACTCGCCATCGTCATCCACGGCCACGCCGATCACGTCCACCGAGCCCATCGACTCGCTGCTCACGAGCTGGTTCTCCATGAGGTGCCGCACCGCGGCGAGGCGGTTGCGGTACAGGGCGGCGTCCTCGAACCGCTGGGCTGCCGCGGCGGCCTTCATCTCGGCCTCGAGCTCCTGCTCCAGGCCGCGGTACCTGCCGGAGAGGAAGGCAATGGTCTGGTCGATGAGGTGCCGGTAGTCATCCCCGCTGATGTAGTCCACGCACGGCGCCAGGCAGCGCTTGATGTGGTAGTCGAGGCAGGGAATCCCGGACGGCCGACCGGGTTCGGTGCCCTCGCATGGCCGGCTCGGGAAGATCTTGCCGATCAGCGACAGCGTCTCGCGCACCTTCGATGCGCTCGAGAACGGCCCGAAGTAGACGCGGTCGCGCCTGTGCCGCTCGCGCGTGAAGTACACCCGCGGATACGACTCGTCGAGGCTGATGCCGATGTACGGGTAGCTCTTGTCGTCACGCAGCTTCACGTTGAAGGGCGGACGGTGGGTGGTGATGAGGTTGCCCTCGAGGATCAGCGCCTCCTGCTCGCTGTTCACCACCAGGGCCTCCACGCGCTGCGCGCGCGACACCATCTCGACGGTGCGCGGGTGCAGGCCGGACTTGGGTCCCGGGCGCCCGGCGGCATCGCCGTCCGGGCCGCGCACGGGCGCCTCGAAGTACGAGAACACACGCTTGCGCAGCGACTTCGCCTTGCCCACGTACATCACGCGGTCATCGGCGTCGCGGAACAGGTACACCCCGGGCGCATCGGGGAGCGCGGCCAGCTGGTCGCGAAGCGGCTCCGTGCCCATGCGCCCGAGTATATGAGGGCCACGGCGCCATCAGGCGAGAAGCCGTCCGGCGCGGATCAGCACCACGTCGCCCGCGCCGCCGGCAAGGGCGGCCCCCTGGCCGGCCAGCGCCATCACCCGTGCCACGTAGGCCTGCGTCTCCGCGTAGGGCGGTATGCCGCCGTACCGGCGCACCGCCCCTCCCCCGGCGTTGTACGCGGCGAGCGCCAGCGGAACGCTGCCGAACTCCCTGATGCCGCTGGCCAGCAGGCGTGCCGCACCCGGTATGGCCTGGGCGGGATCGAACGGATCGCCCACCCCCATGCCCCGTGCGGTGCCGGGCATGAACTGGGCGATTCCGAGCGCCCCTGCGCTGCTCACCGAACGGGGGTTGAAGTCGCTCTCGGCCTTGAGCAGGGCCGCGAGCAGCGACGGCGCAATGCCGGCTGCCGCGGCCGAGCCCGCCACGAGGGCGCGGTACTGCCGTGGCACCCATGCCTGCAGTGCGATGCCCCCGGCACGGGCCCCTGCGGCTGTTCGCGCGCTGCCGCCACAACCCGGAAGGAAGCCCCAATGCCATGGTTCCCAGGAGTAGCGCTGGATGAAGCCGAAGGCACCGGCGTGGCGCGTGAGCCAGGCGTGAACCCCCCCGCTCACCACCAGGTCGAGCTCGGTCGAATCGCGATGGCGGCTGCGTCCCGGCGGGGCCACCCACTTGGGGTCGGGGTGACGGGCGAACAGCACGGCCTGCTCGGCATCGGAGCGGAAGGCGCTCACCACCACGAGGTCCATTCCGGCCGCGCGGATGGCACGGTCCATCAGGTCGAACGCCGCGGCCACCGCGGGGCACATGGGCTTGCCATCCCGGTACACGACAGGGCCCGTGTACCCGCCCCCCGACGCCCACCCCACGGGCCCGCTCGCGGCGTTCGCGCTGACCGCGACCCCCGCCCGCGCCGTGGCCGACACGCGCACGCCCATGGGCCCCGCACGCCGTACGCGAACCTCCACCTGCAGTGGCAGTCGCCCCTCCCCCACCAGGCGCAGATCGACCACCTCGGCGCCCGATCCGCGCGCCGACGCCGACGCGGCCACCCCGGCATCGCGCATGAGCCGAGCGCGGATGCCCCAGGGGTCCACCAGCGCCGCGGGGATGGAGTCGAGCAGCGCGCGGCCGGCGGAGAGGGCCGCCAGGTCTGCGGCGAGGCGTGCGCCGGATGACGCCACCCTCACCCCGCCGACCGCCGCCAGGCCCAGCACGGCCACCAGGGCGAGGGCCGCCACGGCCAGCACCACGGGCATCGCCTGGCCACGCTGATCGCGCAGCGTCGCGCGCCAGGCCCTCATGGCAGGCGCACCGCCGCGCGAACACGCCACTTCGCTGCTCCCGCGCCGGCCAGGCCGGGGGCACGCACCGTCGACGCACCGGTCACCGTGACGACCTCCCCGGAGGCGCCGGAGGCGCGCATCGCAGCCGCCCGGGCACGGTCCTGCGACTGCCCCACCGATGCCAGCAGGCCCGCCACGTACACCCCGGCCAGCGCCACCGCGATGAGAACCGGCAGGAGGGCGAGCACCTCGAGCGAGGCCTGCCCGGTCTGGCATGCCGGCCCTCGCCTCACCCCGGTACCTCCTCATCCGCACTCACGCGCGGCGGCGGAACCCACGGCAGCAACATGGGCACGGCAACCCGCACCACCACCCGCTGCGTGCCGTCGCGGTCATTGACCACGCGCACATCGGCGCCTCGTTCCAGTGCGCCCCCAAGCGTGCGCCTCGCCGCGGCGCGCGCGGGGGCATCGACCTGCGCCGCCCGGGCCCCCGCACGCGCGGCCTCACGCGCCGCGCCCCATGAGTACGCCGCAAGGCCCACCTGCACCACGGCAGCCCCGGCCAGCACCACGAGCGGCAGCACCGCCACCAGCTCCACCGATGCCTGTCCGCGCCCGCCACGCATGGGGCCACGCTATGGACGGAGCGCGCGCACATGGCACGCCGGGCGTGCCAACAGCGCTACTACAGTGCTACAGGCGGCGGCTGCTTCGGAGGATCCACCAGATCAGCAGTCCGAGCGCCGCGATGAGGGCGATGAACCCGATGGGCGTGATGCGGTCCGCGAGCAGCGGATACCCGGCGATGAGCAGGAACGCGATGGCCAGTGCCGCCACCACGATGACCACGCGCTGCCACGGCTTGAGCACCAGCCACGCCAGCTGGTTGCGCCGGAAGTAGGCCACGCCCGCCGCCAGCATGGCCACCACGAACAGCACCGAGATCACCTGTGACGCAGTGGCGAGGGCCACCGTGAACACCTGATCCCACGCCACCACGAGCGCGGCGAGGCCGAAGATGATGATGGCGTTGCGGAGACCGACGGGCATTCCATGAGGATACCGTCGCGCTCACCTCTACCATGCGCTCGTGCAGACGCCCTCGCCAGATCGCATCGTGGTGCTCCATTCCCCGGACGCGCCCGGGTACGTCGACGTGCGCGAGGGCACCACGACGGGGCCGCAGATCGCCACG
>JBIIJJ010000169.1:0-4107 GCA_044233875.1 Miltoncostaeaceae bacterium
GTGATAGCCGGTCTCCGTGACGTAGATGGGCGCACCGGGCTTCAGCCTATCCACCAGCCTCGTGATCTGCGGCACCGTCCTCCACGACGGCACGAAGTACGCCTTGAGCGGCGAGCCGATGGGGTAGAGGTGCATGCTCCATGCGTCGATGGGCACGCGCTGGCGCACCATCTCCTCGGCGAAGGTGATGGTGCCCACCGAGGAGTCGGCCTTGTCGCATACGGAGCCGCCCACGGGGCCCGTGACGCCACCGGTCACGATCGAGTTGGGGTTGGCCGCCTTGATCAGCGGGTACGCGGCCGCCACGAGTGCGGAGTACTGGCGGGCCGACTCCATCACGTAGCGCCCGCCCTGGCGCCGGCACTGCGGGTACCAGAACGTGGCGATGTTGGGCTCGTTCCAGATCTCGAGGCGCTTGACCAGCGGCAGGGTGCCGCCTGCGGGGTCGGCGAAGGTCCCGCTGTAGCGGCGCGCGATCGCCCCTGCGAATGCGGCGGCGTCGGCCACGCGCGGCGCGGCGTTCTTCTCGCCGGTGCGCGATGCCCACGTGGGGGTCCAGTAGTAGGTGATCATCGGCGTGATGTCGCGCGCCACGAGGCCCTTGAGCATCTGGTCGTAGCGCGCCCAGTCGTACGCCGGGTCGGCGGGGTTCGTGGGATCGGCCGGGCGCGTGGGGGCCACGTTGCGCCACAGGATGTCCACGCGCGTCACCTTGGTGCCGGTGCTCTTGAGGAGGTCCATGCGCTGCTCGAGCGCGGCACCCGACATGTTGGGCAGCTGGTCGTCCTGCAGCGCCAGGATGGCGCCCTGGGCGGGGGCGATGACCACGGCGGCGCATGCGGCCGCCGCGAGCCCCACGATGAACCGGCCGATCCTCATCGAACCCCCCCGATGATCCTGACTGCGGTGGTGCGCACCGTGGTGACGCGCCCCTGAACCTTGGCCTTCCTCGAGACCCGCTCGAACACGGCCACCCGTGATCCGTTGGTTGCCACCGCGGAGACGGGGCCCCTGGCGTTCCCGACCTTCCGGGCGTTCCCGCCGCGGCTCGTGAGCACCAGGCGTCCCGCGCCGATGGCGATCACGCTGCCGCTCACGTTGATGACCGGCCGCGCCGAGCCGCGCCACACCACCGCGACCGCGCCCGTGGCGGTGTCGGTGCGGGTCACGCGGTATCCGCCCGCCTTCACCACCGCGGCGATCGTGCCGGGGACCACGCGCACGTACAGCACGCGTCCGCCCTGGGCTGCCTCGCGGATGCCCGACACGCCGGAATCGGACGGCACGCCGAAGCGGATGGACGATCCGCCCACGTCAGCCCATGCGGCGATGCCGGCGGCAACCGAGGCCAGGCCGGGCCCGGGGCGACCCGGGATGGGGGCCGTGGTCTCGCGCTCGGCGTTCTCCACGGGGTCACCTGCGCCGATGAATGCGCCGGACGGGCCGGCGCCGATCCAGCGCACGCGCGTGCCATCGAGGCCCGCGCCGTATGGGTGCGGAGCCGCGCCATCGCTGTCGCTCGCGGTGACCACCTCGAGGCCCTCGCTGGTGCAGCACCACGTGACCGGGCCCGCGAAGGTCCCTCCGGAGGCCGTCATGGTGAAGCCCTTGGCCTGGCCGGTGGCACGGATGTCGTTGCCCGTGATGGGCCCCGCGCTGGTGCGCACCACCACCGGCTCCTCCACCCCGCTGATGCGTGAGCCCGACACCCGGGCGGCCGCGCCATCGGTGCGCCAGTAGGTGAAGGTCTTCGTCTTCGCCGGCTGGGCATCGGCCCACACGAGGGTGGTGCCCTGCCAGTCGGCGCCCATGGTGCCCCACCCGCCGATGTTCACGGTGGCACCCGCGGTCGCGGTGCCGATGGCGAGCGCGGTGGCCGCGGCGCCGAGGGCGGCCGCGGTCACGATCCCCCGCCTCTTCATGATGTCGGTCAGCTGCACGTGTCGTCTGCTCCCACGGGGCGTTCCATTCGGTCGCCGAGGCTAGCGAAGCCCCCGGTTCCGGTGCTCGGGTGCTGGTCCGGCGCTACGCCGGGTGGTCGCCACCCCTCAGCTGGTCCACTGCATGTGCGAGGAAGGGCGCGATGGCATCCCAGGCGTCCTCGGCTCCTCCCGGCGACCCCGGCAGTGCCACCACCACGCTGGTCCCGCGCACGCCCCCGCATGCCCGCGAGAGCGATGCGCTCGGGATGTCGTCGCGGGATGCCGCCCGGATCACCTCGCCGATGCCGGGCACCATGCGCTCGCAGGTGGCCTCCACCGCCTCGGGCGTGCGGTCGCGCGCGGCGATTCCCGTGCCCCCGGCCAGCAGTACCACGTCGTGCGATGCCGTGAGCTCCTCGATGAGGGCCACCAGCGCGTGCTCGTCGTCGGCCACCACGATGGGGTCGGTGGCGTCGAGCCCCGCCGACCTCACAGCGCCGGCGAGCGCCGGGCCCGTGGCATCGTCGCGCTCGCCCGCGGCTGCGCGGTCCGACACGGTGACCACTGCAACCCGTGCGCTCATGCGTCCTCTCCCTGCGGCATCACTGCCCGGCCGCGTAGTTCCTCGATGTCGTTGATCTGCGCCTGCAGCCACCTGGCGATGTCGTTCTCGTTGATGACGGCCCGGATGGCGTCGGCCCGGGCCCGGCGCTCGGCATGGGGCATGGTGAGTGCCTGGTGCAGGGCGTCGGCCTGGGCCTCCACGTCGAACGGGTTCACCGCCAGCGCGTACTGGCCGATCTCCTCGAATGCGCCCACGTTCTCGGAGAGGATCAGCACCCCGTCGCGCTCGTTCACCAGCATCGACTCCTTGGCCACCAGGTTCATGCCGTCGAAGATCGAGTTGACCATCATCACGTCGAAGTACTTGTAGGCCGTGATGGCCAGCGGAAGGTTGCTCTCGAACCGCAGGTCGATGGGCATCCAGTCGGTGTTGCCGTGCTTCGTGTTGATGCGGCTCACCAGGGTGGTGATGCGCTCGACGTATTCGACGTACTCGGGAACGTCCTGCCGCGAGGGCTGGAGCATGGCGAAGAAGGTGATGTCCTCGCGAAATTCCGGGTGGCGATCGAGGAAGGTGTCGAAGGCCGTGAAGCCGCGCAGGATGTTCTTGGAGAGGTCGGTGCGGTCCACCCGCACCACCAGGTGACGCCGCCTGCGCCTGAGGAACGTGGCCTCCTCCTCGTGCACGGCGTCACTGGCCGCCATCTCCGTGAAGCCGTCGGCATCGATGGAGATGGGGTAGTGGCGCACGGCGACGTCGCGTCCCCGGTAGGTGACCGTGAGCGCGCCGTAGTCGACGTCCAGGCCGAGGAGGTCCTCGCACGTGAGGAGGAAGTTGCGGGCGTAGCGCGGGGTGTGGAAGGCCACGATGTCGTTGGCGAGCAGGCCGTCGAGCACCGCCTCGCGGATGCCCGGCGGCAGCACGCGCCAGTAGTCGGGCTGCGGCCACGGGATGTGCACGAAGAAGTGCAGGAAGGCATCGGGCATGCGCTCGCGGATTCCCGCCGGCGCGGTGTACAGGTGGTAGTCGTGCAGCATCACCACCGCGCCGGGGTTCGCCTGCAGCGCCTCCACCACGGCATCGGCGAAGAGGTCGTTGGCCACCACGTAGCCCTCGGACCACGCCTGCAGCTCCTCGGCCCGGATGTCCGGCACGTTCGAGAGGTCCCACAGGTAGTGCTGGATGAACCACAGCATGGGGTTCGCCACCACGTTGTAGTACCGCTCGTACACCTCCGGATCCATCACCACGAAGCGGCCGGTGGTGGAGATGCCGGCCTCGGGGATGGGGAACGCGCCGTGGGATTCGGCGGCCACCCGGAAGTCGCCCGGCTCGATGGCCGCGGAGATCCACATGGCGGGCACGATGTCGATGAGCCCCGTGAGCGCCGTCACCAGCCCGCCGCCGGATCGCTCGGGCACCACCCGGCCATCATCACCCTCGATGAACCCGACCGGTCCGCGATTGGACACGAGGATGAGCGGACGATCGTGCATGAACCACACTGTAATCGCCGTTTTCGCGCCGATTCCGGCACCGGTGCGATACTGCCGTCCACATGCTGAACGGGCGCCTCTACCGGCTCTCATGGCTCGTGGCGGCGCTGGCGCTGCTGGTGGC
>JBIIJJ010000170.1:0-4075 GCA_044233875.1 Miltoncostaeaceae bacterium
CCATGGCCCCGCCGATCTCGCGCACGGTGTTGTTGGTTCCCGACGCCTTGCCGATGTCGACCTCCGGCACCGACTGCACCAGGAGGTTGGACACCGGTGCGAACACCATGCTCATGCCGAAGCCGGCGAGCAGGAATCCGCCGAACAGGCCGAGGTAGGAGATGGTGGGGCTGATGGTGAGCCCCATCCAGAGGAACGCGCCGGACATGATGAACAGGCCGGCCACCATGAACGGCCGCGCCCCCACCTTGTCGCTGAGCAGCCCGGCGACGGGGGCGATGAACATGGGCATGATCGTCCAGGGCAGCACCTTGAGGCCGGCCTCGAACGGGCTGTCGCCCTGCACCGTCTGCAGGAATTGCGCGAGGAAGAACACCGCGCCGAACAGGCCGAAGTACAGGCACACCGACGCCGCGTTGGCCACGTTGAGGCCCCGGTTGCGGAAGAAGCGCAGCGGCAGCATGGGGTGCGCCGCACGCGACTCCCACCAGAGGAACGCCACGATGAACACCGCGCCACCGATGAGGGTGACGAGGATCTCCGGCGACCCCCAGCCGGCCTCGTTGCCGCGCACGATGCCGTAGACGATGCCGAACACCCCGACGCCCGCGAGCACCATGCCCGTGAGGTCGAGGCCGGTGTTGGGGCCGTACGACTCGCGCATCTTCCACATGGTGAGCGCAGCGGCCGCGATGCCGATGGGCACGTTTACCCAGAAGATCCAGTGCCACGAGATGCCGTCCACGATCGCGCCGCCGATCACCGGGCCGGCGGCCACGGCGAGCCCCGAGATGCCCGACCAGATGCCGATGGCCAGCCCGCGCTTGCCGGGCGGGAAGGCATCGGCCAGCAGGGTGAGCGACAGCGGCAGCACCGGCGCGGCGCCAAGCCCCTGCATGGCCCGGAAGAAGACCAGCCACTCGATGGTGGGGGCCAGCGCACACCCGGCGGACGCCACCGCGAAGATCACCAGGCCCGTGGCGAACACGCGCCGCCGGCCGAAGCGGTCGCCCAGCGCGGCGCCGGTGAGCAGCAGCACGGCGAAGGCCAGCGTGTAGGCGTTGACCACCCAGCCGAGGGTCTCCACCGACGCCCCGAGGTCCACGCGGATCACCGGCAGGGCAGTGGTGACCACCAGGTTGTCGAGGGTCACCATGAACAGCCCGATGCCGGTGAGCACCAGCGCCCAGATGTGCGCGCGCGACGATCCTGCGGCAGGGGGGTGGGGGTGGGGCACGTGCGGATTCGGCATCCGCGCAACGTAGCCGGTACTCGTGGTGCGGTGCGTCGGAACCGGCGTAGGGTCGGTGCCGGGCACCCCGGACCCTCAGGTGCTTAAACTTGCATCAGCAAGCAAATGATCGAAGGAGACCCCTCATGGCGGACGGCGCAGAGATCAGCCTCAAGGAGAACGGACCCATCCTCGTGACGGGTGACTTCACCCTCACGGGCGAGGACGGCCAGGCGTTCACCGACCTCAACCCCACGATCGCGCTCTGCCGTTGCGGCCTGAGCGCCAACAAGCCGTTCTGTGACGGCAGCCACTCGTCGCAGGGCTGGACCTCGAAGTAGTGAATCGGGGGGCCCGGGCGACCGGGCCCCCCGCATTCATGCGTTCGCGGTGAGGCGGGTGATGGCGGAGAGCCCCTCGGCGGCCACGCTGGCCTGCCCGAGCTCGTCCGGATCGTGCACGGGGATCTCCCCATGCTCGACGGCTCGCGCCAGGTCGAGCGCTGCCTCGATGGCCCGAAGGTGGTCGGCCGTGAGGGCCACCACCACCGCGTGCTCGTCGGTGTGCTCGATGTGAGTGTTCATGGCCTGGATGATTGCGCGCTTTGCTCGATGAGTCACCCCCATCGGATGCGCCGTAACGCCTTTTCCACTTGTCCGTTTCGTCACGAGCGAATACCGAGCCGGTAGGTTCCCCGCATGACTGAACGACGCCGCTTCGGATCAACGGACCTGCAGGTCTCCCCCGTATGCCTGGGCACCAACGTGTTCGGATGGACATGCGACGAGGCCACCTCGTTCGCCGTGCTCGACGCCTACGTGGAGGCCGGCGGCAACTTCATCGACACCGCCACCGTGTACTCCACCTGGGTGCCCGGCAACCAGGGCGGCGAGTCGGAGGCCATCATCGGGCGCTGGCTGGCGTCGCGAGGCCGCCCGGATGACCTGGTGATCGCCACCAAGGTGGGCTACCCGGGCGACCCCCACATGCGCGCCGGGCTCGACCGCGAGAACGTGCGCGCCGGCATCGAGGGCTCGCTGGCGCGCCTGGGCGTTGACCGCATCGAGCTCTACTACGCCCACAAGGACGACGAGTCGATCTCGCTGGAGGCGGCGCTTCGCAACCTCGACGAGCTCAAGCGCGAGGGACTCATCGAGTACCTGGCGGCGTCCAACTACACGTCCGGCCGCCTCGCCGAGGCGCTCGACGTGGCCGACGCCAATGACCTCGCGCGCTTCCAGGGCTTCCAGCCGCACTTCAACCTGATGGAGCGCGCCGAGTACCAGGGCGACGCCGAGGAGATCTGCGTGCGCGAGCACATCGGCGTTGCGCCGTACTTCACGCTCGCCCGCGGGTTCCTCACCGGCAAGTACCGCCCGGGCGAGGAGCTGCCCGCCACCCCGCGCGCCGCCGGCATCTCGCAGGCCTATCTCAACGATCGTGGCTGGGGCATGCTGGCCGTGCTCGACGACGTGGCCGCGGCCCACGGCGCCACCCCGGGCCAGGTGGCGCTGGCCTGGCTCATGCGGTACCCCGGCGTGGTCAGCCCCATCGCCAGCGCAACGAGCCCCGAGCAGGTGCACGAGATGATGGGCGCAGTGGGGATGGCGCTCACCGACGACGAGTTCGCGCGCCTCGACGCCGCCGGGCGGTGACGTCCCCGCAGGCCGGGGGGCCGCCGCTGCTCGTGCAGGTGTGGAGTGACTACATCTGCCCGTTCTGCCACGTGGCCCGGGAGCGCATGGCCTACATGGAGCGCGAGCACGGCGCGCAGGTGGAGTGGTTCCCGTTCGACCTGCACCCCGAGTACCCGGTGGATGGCCTTCGCAGGGCAACGCTCGAGGCCCTGTACGGAGGACCGGAGTTCGACCAGCCGGTGCGCGAGATGGCCGCGGCCGCGGGGCTGCCCTACAACCCGAACCCCGACGTGGTGCCGCGCAGCCGCAACGCCCTTGAGCTCACCGAGTGGGCACGGTCGCTGGGTGACGGGTCGCACCATCGCCTGCACGCCGGCATCTTCGACGCCTACTGGCGCGACGGACGCGACATCACCCAGTGGGACGTGCTGCTCGACGTGGCCCGTGCCGAGGGGCTCGACGCCGAGGCCGGGCTCATCGCGGTGGAGAGCGGGGAGCACGCGAAAGCCGTTGACGATTCCACCGACTGGGCGCGCTCGGCGGGCATCACCGGGGTGCCCGGAATCGTGCTCGACGGGCGCATGCTCATCAGCGGCGTGGTGCCCCATGAAGACCTTGACGACGCCGTGCGGGCGGTGCGCGGCGGGCCCGCATAGGCAATTCGGACTTCCCGCAGCGTGACCGGTGTCCCGAGGGGGGTGGTTCACACGTTGCACTCACCGTGTGACTCATGTACCAATCCCCATCCTCCCGGGGCGGACGCCCGTAACGGCGATCTCCGGGGAGAGCATGACGCGCCCATGATCCAGCTCCCGACAACCACCCTGACAACGCCGCTCCCGGCGACGCGCGCCTAGCGCGGCTCGGGGTACGGGACCGACCGGAAGAGCGAGATGGCCACAACCGACACGCCGCGCATGGTGGTTGGGGTACCCCGGGAAAACCGCGCGGGCGAGACCCGCGTCGGGCTCACCCCCACGGCGCTTCCCCAGCTGACCAAGGCGGGGTTTGACGTAGTGATCGAGTCGGGGGCCGGCGAGCTGGCCGGCTACCCGGATGCCAGCTTCACCGATCGCGGCGCGCGCATCGGCACCCGCGACGACGCCTTCGCGGCCGACGTGCTCGTGCAGGTGAACGTGATGGATGGCGACGCCGCCAACCCCGAGCTCTCCAAGCTGCGCCAGGGCCAGGTGGTGATCGGCGCCGT
>JBIIJJ010000171.1:0-4069 GCA_044233875.1 Miltoncostaeaceae bacterium
AGCGCGATCTGCTCCGGCCCGCCGTACACCTCGGTGCAGGCGGTGTCGGCCGGCACGGGGTCGAACGCGCTGCCCAGCGATTCCAGCTCCTCGCACGCCGAGCGCTGGTCGGTGTCCGTGGCCGGGCACACCAGCGTTGCCGTGCGGGGCTTCACCCCCGGCTCGGGGATGTAGGTGATCTGCAGCTGCCCGGTGCCGGGCTCGCCCGCAGTGCCGTCGTCGCCGCCACCGCCACCGCACCCCTGCGCCACCAGGGCGCCGGTACCCAGCACGGCCACGGCGATGGCGGCGGCGAGGCAGCGCACCGCTCTACTTCACCGTCACGTTGAAGGTCTCGGTGTTGCTGGGCGTGGTCGACCCCGGCGGCAGCAGCTCGAAGTCGAGCGTGCCCGTTCCCGCCTTGGCGGTGTCGTAGGTGAAGTCGCGCACGCCGGATGAGCCGGCCATGTCGGGGTTGTCGGGCACGAAGGCGTCGTCGAAGAGGTCGACGATCGTCGCCGCGGCCGACCCACCAGCGGGCTTCCACTGGTACCCGGTGCCGGCGGTCTCGGGCAGGGAGATCACGAACTTGGCCCCGAGCGCCACGTTCACGGCGGTGTCGCCGGAGGTGAAGGTCTCCACGCCGTCGGGAGCGGTGCTGGCCGCGTTGTTCACCTGCTCGTCTCCGCAGCCGGTCATCACCAGGCCTCCTGCCGTGAGCATCAGCGTGGCCGCGCCAAGCGCGGCGATCCGGGGGGCTCTCACTTGACGTTCACCTCGTAGGTCACGGACTCCGTGGAGTCCTCGCTTCCAACCGGCACCTGCCGGAACTCCAGCACTCCGGAGCCCGCGCCGATGGTGTCGAAGGTCCACCGGCCGGCGCCGTCGGCGTTCTCCATGCCCTTCAGCGACACGCCGCCCATGGTGTCGGGAGACGAAAACAGCCGCCATTCGCTCCCACCTTCGGGAGCGGGCATCTGAATCACCACGCGCGGCCCTGGCGCCACGTTCACCGTTGTGTGGTCGGGGTCGAACACCAGGGCACCGTCCTTGGCGGTGCTCGCCGGTAGGCCGTTGCCCCCGCCACCGCAGCCGGCCACCACGCCGCCCAGGGCGAGCGTGGTGGCCACAAGGGCCGCGGTCTTGAGGCGCATGCCGATCTAGCTCGCCGTGAGGCTGATGGTCTGGGTGACGGCGGGGGTGTCCTTGCCCGGCGGCATCCACCGGAAGGCCAGCTTCTCCGTGCCGGCCGTCTTCACGTCGTACGTGCGCGTCTCGAACCCCGACGCGCCCACGGCGCTGGTGGTGCCCTCACCGGTCTCGCAGCCGGTGGTCTTCCACTCACCCAGCACCGTGTCGCCCGAGGTCTTCACCCTCCACTCGTAGCCGGTGCCCGGCGAGCAGTCGAGCTTCACCACGAACTTGCCGCCCACGATGGCGGTCATGCTCGCCTCGCCATCGCCATTTGAGCTGTACACCTCGGCGAAGGCGGCGTCCCTCGGCACGTCGCTGGGCACGGAGGCCGATGAGGAATCCGAGCTGCCGCAGCCGGCGACCACGGTTCCGAGGGCCAGTATCGCTGTGGCGGCGCATGCGGCCGCGATGCGGGAGGTCTTCATGCGGCCAAGTGTGCCAAAGCGGGCGGTGCCGGCCAGGCCCGCGCCCTAGGCGGCGGGCGCTACCCGGGTCACGCCCGCGCGCTGCGAGGCATCGGCCACCGCGGCCGCAACCGCCGGCACCAGCTTCTTGTTGAACACCGACGGCACCACGTAGTCGGCGGCCACCGCACCCTCCTCTGCCACCACGTTGGCAATCGCGCAGGCGGCGGCCATCACGGCCTGGTCGGTGAGCGCGTTTGCGCGCACGTCGAGCAGCCCGCGCCAGATGCCCGGGAACGCCAGCGTGGAGTTCACCTGGTTCGGATAGTCGGGGCGCCCCGTGCCAAACACGGCAACGCCTGAGGCATCGGCGGGGTCGAGATCGGGGTCGGGCATCGACAGCCCGAACACGATGGGCTCGGCGGCCATGGCGGCGATGTCGTCCGTGCCCAGCGAGGCAGGCGCGCCCACGCCCACGTACACATCGGCGCCCTTCACCAGGTCGTGCACGGCCTCGTCGCTCTCGGCGGCGCGAACCTCGGATGCGCCGGCGGCATCCACCAGCCTGCGGAACGCGATGGCCCCGGGGCCGGAGCCCGCCACGCACACGGTGATGTCCTCGATGATGCGGCCGGTCACCTGCAGGCCGTTCAGCACGCCGGCCAGAAGCGCGGCGGCCGTGCCCTCGGCGTCGCCATGCAGCACGGGGATGTCGAGCGACTCCTTCAGCGCCTCTTCGATCACGAAGCAATTCGGCGCCGAGACATCCGCCAGGTGCACGCCGGCGAACACCGACGAGATCTTGGTGACGGTGTCGGCGATCACCGCGGGGTCGTGGGAGTCGATCGGCAGCGGGAAGGCGTCGACATCGGCCAGCTGGCGCATGAAGAGCGACAGGCCCTCGAGCACCGGCAGCGCGGCGAGCGGACCGAGGTCTTCGCCCCCCACCAGCTTGGAGCCATCGCTCACCACCATCACGCTGTTGCCCTTGATGGTGAGGTCCCAAGCGCGCTCGGGGTCGTCGTGAATCGCCATGCACACGCGGGCCACGCCCGGCGTGTAGGCCATGGAGAGGTCGTCGCGGCTTCGCACGGGGGCGCGGGTGCGCATGGTGAGCATGCCGCCCTCGTGCGCCCGGAAGATCCCGTTGGTGACGTCGAGCACCTCGATGCCGCTGATGCCGCGAAGCGTCTTGACGATCTCCTCGCACGCCGCATCGTCGGCCCCATGCACCACGATGTCGCGAGTGATGGTCTCGCGGGTGGATCGCACGGTGTCCATGCCGCCCACCTCACCGCCGGCCATGGTGACGGCGGTCATCGCGCTGCTCAGTACGTCGGCTCCCACGGGGAACTCGGCGCGGACGATGACACTGGCGTTGGACGACATGGATAGGGCTCCGGGGATCAAAGAAAAGGCCAGCGGACTTTAGCGGGGATGCGGGGGGGGTTACCCCGGAACCTTCAGGGGCGTCGGTGCGTTCGGGTCTGCGTCGGCCTGCGCGGTTAGATGGGCGACTACTTCGCTTCGGGGGTCAACTGGGTGTCGCCGTCGCCCACGATCGACGTCGTTTGATGGCCGCGCCTGCATGCGGCCCCCTCCGCGAGCGACATCACTTCCTTGAACGCCGTGTCGAGGTCGTCGGTGCCAATACGGCGGTGTGAGTTTATGCTCGTTAGCGGGCAGGATGTCCAACTGGTTGACGACTGGCTCGAGCCAACTGGATGACCCCATGCCCGCCTAAGGACGCTGCGCCATCAGTGCAGGCGGCTCTGCGTCATCGTGGGCGCTGGTGCGGCTTCGCCACACCGCGTAGGTGCAGAGCGCAAGGACCAGCGCAGTCAGCGATAGGGAATCGAGTAGCTGGGCTGCATTTCGCCACTCCTCGGTTGCTGGTGCGACGTGCGCCGTGAGCTCGGCCCAAGTGGGCTTCAAAGATGCGGCCAGCGCGAGGATGATGAGGCCCCCGGTTGCGAGCCATGTGGGTGGTGTCCGCTGGGCTGCCCCACCCGTGCTGGGCCGTGGGTCACGAAGGGCGAAGGCGATGGGGATGAGCACCCAGGTCATCGTGTACGGGTAGGCCAAGGGGAAGCAGAGCTGAAGAGGCGACAGATAGAGCGTTGCGCGCATCCAGGGGTTCAGGTGACCCCACGCTGTCGCGAGGGTAAATGCGATCAAGGCGAGCAGCGCGAGGCCGATGAGCTGGCCTCCTCGCGCGATGGCGTCGCCCAGCCCTTCAAGGCCCATGAGCTCACTGGTACGAACCAGGCCACCTGTGGTGCTCCAGTTGAAGTACGCCAGGGGTGCTGTGCCAGCGCTCGCCACCCGACCACTGTGGTTGCGTGTGGCATCGAGGAGGCTCTGCCAGGCGGCCGACCATGGACCAGCGAACCCTGCCAGGGCGATCGCCGACGCCCCCGCGGCAATGGCCACCACGATTGCGGCCACCCGGAACTTGCGGAGGGCCAGCAGGGGGATGACCAGGAGCAGTG
>JBIIJJ010000016.1:0-15732 GCA_044233875.1 Miltoncostaeaceae bacterium
CTGATCGAGCCCGAGAGCGGGTTGCTGGCCGACGGCGCCGTGGGCCCGGGGCGTCTCGCAGAGCCCGCGTCCATCGTCTCGGCCGTCGAGTCGGTGCTGGGCGGGGCCGCCGCGCGGCACGACCTGAAGGGCACGACGGTGCTGATCTCCGCCGGCGGCACGCGGGAGCCCATCGACGCCGTGCGCTACGTGGGCAACCGTTCCAGCGGCCGCATGGGCTGGGCGCTTGCCGCCGCTGCCCGTGACCGCGGCGCCGACGTGGTGGTGGTGCAGGCCAACGTGGACCTCCCGCGCGAGGCCGGCGTGCGATATGTCGACGCGCCCACGGCGGCGGCGATGCGCGACGCGTGCAGGGCGGAGTTCGCCGGGTGCGACATGCTCATCATGTGCGCAGCGGTGGCGGACTACCGGCCGGTGGCCGCGGCCGACGGCAAGCTCGACAAGTCGAAGGCCGATGCGCTCACCGTGGAGATGGAGCGCACCACGGACATCCTCGCCGAGCTGTCGGCGATGCGGGGGGACCAGGTGCTCGTGGGGTTTGCGGCCGAGCACGGACCCGAGGGGCTCGAGCGCGCGCGTGGCAAGCGCACGCGCAAGGCCGTGGACATCGTGGTGCACAACGACGCCGCGGTGGAGGGCTCGGCATTCGAGGGAGCCGACAACGTCATCACCATCATCGGCCCGGGCGATGCAGAGGTCGCCCTGCCGCGCATGGCCAAGCGCGACTGCGCAGGGCGCATCCTCGACGCCGCCCTGCCGCTTGTCCGGGCACGACCCGTCACCGCCTGAGGGCGCCGCCCGGCGCGATACGCTGGACCCGATGAGCGATGGCGTGGGCGCATACGAATGGTTCCAGCAGGGAATGGATCTCATGCGCACGCGTGACTTCCACCCGGCCGCCATCGCTCTGGAGCAGGCGAAGAAGCTCGAGCCCGACAAGGGATCGATCCGTGAGGCGCTCGGCAGGGCGTACCTGTCCACCCGGCAGTTCGAGCGGGCGGCCGAGGAGTTCGAGGCGGCTGTGGAGATCCAGCCCACCGACCACTATGCGCACTATTGCCTGGGGCGTGCATATCGCGGGCTCGGCGACGACGACCGTGCCGATCGGCATTACGAGCTGGCGCGCTGCCTGGGGTCGAAGCTGGTGTAGGCGGTGGCGCCCGGCGGGGGTCCCACCCCCTGGCCGTCGGGCACCTCGAACCCCAGCCTGAGGATGCCCTCGAAGGTCTCGTCCACGTATGTGGAGAGCAGGCCGAGCAGGCCATCGAGCCCGTCGGCACCGAGCAGCGAGGTCTCGGCCTCGGCCACCATCCAGAGGTCGCCGGCATCGTCGGCGGCAAAGCGCCAGTGATGCATGTCGAGGTTCTTGCGCAGCGCCCGGGAGTACACCTCCGCGTGGGCGCGATCCGGTCCCCGCATGAAGAAGGCCCGCAGGGAGAGCGTGCGCTCCCCGGCGCTGGCCGCAACGGCCACCACGCCGCGCTTCGCGGACGGCACGCGTATCGACCACTCCGCGGCGCTGAGCCGCTCGGTATCGACCCCGATGCCATCGAGCCATCGCTGCACGAGTGCTGGTCCGTCGCCCATCGGCGGGCACCGTAGCGCGCCGCGGCCATACGATGATCGCGTGCGGATCGTGCTGCAACGCGTATCGGAGGCCCGGGTACTCGTGGCGGGGCGCGTGGTCGACTCCATCGGCCGGGGCTACCTGCTGCTGGTCGGCATCGAGGACGCCGACGACGCGGCCGTGGCCGGGAGGATGGCCGCCAAGGTTGCCGCGCTGCGCCTGTTCCCCGGTGAGGATGACCGGGCGTTCGACCGCACGCTTGCCGAGGCGGGCGGGGCAGCCCTCGTGGTGAGCCAGTTCACGCTGATGGGGGACGTGCGCCGGGGCAACCGGCCCTCGTGGGCGGCCGCCGCCCGCCCGGAGAAGGCCGAGCCGCTCGTCGATGCGGTGGCAGCCGCGCTGCGCGACCGGGGCGTGCCCGTGGGAACGGGTGAATTCGGGGCGTCCATGCAGGTGGCGCTGGTGAACGACGGCCCCGTCACGCTCGTGCTCGACTCCGCGGCGCTGGCCGCTTCTCGGCGCTCCGGGTAGCCATCCGGGGGTGTGATAGCCTCGCCCGGCTGCTGGCAGTACACAGGCGGCACCCGGAGGAGCGGGTCGGGAGACCCGCTTTTTCTTTGGAATCACACGATGGGTGGGACCACGACGACCGAGACGGCGACAGCGATCGAGCAGCAGGTGGAGGAACTCCTCGCGAAGGAGCTTCCGGAGGTCGACCTGCGCGCCGTCGGTGTGGGCGGCCGCGCCGGAGCCGGCGTGCTCACGGTGGTGATCGGCCACCCGGTGCGCGTGGATCACGCGCTCTGCGCACAGGTGACGCGGCTGCTCGACCAGGCCGGCCTTCGCGACCGCTACGCGGTGGAGGTATCATCACCGGGTCCGGAGCCGCCGCTCAGGGTGACACGTCACTACGTTGCGGCCATCGGTCGCCCGGTCAAGTTGTCGGTTGAGCCCGGCAGCGTGTCGGGGGCGACGAAGTCGGTGTCGGGGACGCTCACGGAGGTGGGTGATGACACCCTCACGGTGGAGACCCCGGCGGGGCCGCTGGTGGTGCCGCGTGACGCGGTCCGCCGGGCCCGCATGGTGAAGGGGAATGATTGCGAATGACGGCAGGAGCCTGATTTGAACCGCGAGATCATCGAGGCGATCAAGCAGATCGAGCGCGAGAAGGGGATCAATTCCGAGACCCTGCTCGTGGCGCTCGAGGATGCCCTTCTTGCCGCCTACCGCAAGACCCCCGGGGCTGTTGAGTGGGCCCGCGTGGACATCGACCGCGATACGGGCGAGATGCAGGTGAACCAGCTCGTGCTGCCCGAGGGCGCCGAGCTCAAGACCCTGCCGCGCCCCGAGCCGGAGATTCCCGAGGGCGTTGACCCCGAGGAGTTCGAGCCGCCGCCCCCGGACATCGACTGGTCGGCCTACGGCCCAGAGGAGATGCGGCCCGTCAGCGTGACCACCGACAACTTCGGTCGCATCGCCGCCCAGACCGCCAAGCAGGTGATCCTGCAGCGCATTCGCGAGGCCGAGCGCGAGATGATGTACGAGGAGTACGTCGACCGCGTGGGTGAGGTCGTGAACGGCATCATCCAGCAGTCCGACCACCGGTACACGCTGGTGGACCTGGGCCGCGTGGAGGCACTCCTCCCGGCGAGCGAGCAGGTGCCGGGCGAGCGCTACGACCACGGCGCCCGCATCAAGGCCGTCATCGTGGACGTCCGGTCATCCAACAAGGGCCCGCAGGTCATCCTGAGCCGCCGGTCCGACGAGATCATCAAGCGCCTGTTCGAGCTCGAGGTGCCGGAGATCGCCGACGGCCTCGTGGAGATCCGCAACGTGGCCCGTGAGGCCGGGTGGCGCTCCAAGATCGCCGTGGTCTCCAACGTGCAGGGCGTCGACCCGGTGGGCGCGTGCGTGGGTCCCCGTGGCTCCCGCGTGCGCATGGTGGTGTCGGAGCTGCGCGGCGAGAAGATCGACATCATCCCGTTCAACGACGAGCCCGCCCGCTACGTGGCGAAGGCGCTCTCGCCGGCCCGCGTGCGCGAGGTGCTCGTCGATGACGAGGCCCGCCAGGCGGTGGTGATCGTGCCCGACGACCAGCTGTCGCTGGCCATCGGCAAGGAGGGCATGAACGCCCGCCTCGCCGCCCGCCTGACCGGCTGGCGCATCGACATCAAGAGCGAGTCCACGTTTGCGGCCGAGGAGGAGCGCGACGACTACGGCGATGAGCTCGAGGGTGGCGTGGCGCGCTGTTCGCACATCCTGCAGAACGGCCGCCGGTGCCCGAACGCCGTGGTTCCCGGCACGCGCCACTGCGCCCTGCCCGGGCACGACCAGCCGCAGGCCAGCGCGCCCGTGCCGGCGGACGACGCCGCGGGCGATGAGCCCGTCGCCGATGAGCCCGTGGCCGTCGACGAGCCCGATGACGCCGCGGAGGCCGAGGTCGTCGAGGTGGCGGCTGAGGTAGAGGCAGAGGTGGTCACGGCGGACGGGGAGGCGGCGGACGAGTGATGTCGCGCCCTCCATCCGGCATGTGCCCGAGCGCACCTGCGTCGGGTGCCGTCGGCGTGCGCCGAGGCACGACCTCGCGCGCTTCGTGGCGGTGCCCGGGAACGGGGGCCTCGTGCTGATTCGTGATGACGCCGGAAATGCGGGTGGACGCGGTATCTACACGTGCGCATCGCGCGCGTGCTTTGAGGCGGCGCGAGAGCGTCGCGGGTTCGCGCGCGGTGCGCGTGCCAACGTGATTGTGGACGCCGGCCTGGCGGATGCGCTGGGCGACGAAGAGGCAGTGGGGGGCGCATGAGCGAGAAGAAGCGGGTCTATGAGATCGCCAAGGAGGAGGGGCTTCCCAGCGCCAACGTGCTGCAGCGCCTCCAGCGCGGTGGGCTCGACGTGAAGACCGCGTCGTCGACCGTGGACGTGGCGTGGGCCCTGCACATCCTCTCGCCGAACCGCCACCCGAAGCCTGAGGGGGAGATGCCCAAGCCGGCTCCGCCCCGGAAGAAGGCCGCGCCGAAGAAGAAGGACCCCGAGGTCGAGGCTGAGGCGCCGGTTGACGTCGCCTCGCCCGAGCCGGTCGCCGTGGAGGCACCTCCCGTACCGGTGGCGGCCGAGCCCGAGCCGACCCCTGAGCCGGCCCCGGAGGTTGAGGCACCGGTGGTCGAGGAGCCCGCGCCCGTGGCCGAGGAGCCCGTGGTGGAGGCCCCGGTGGCCGAGGAGCCCGCGCCCGAGGTGCCGGCCGAGGAGCCCGTGGCGGCGCAGCCCGCTGCCGAGCCCCCGGCCCCCGTTGCCGAAGAGGCACCGTCGCCGGCTGCCGCTGATGAGCCGGCCCCCACGGAGGCCGTGGCCGAGGAGCCTGCGCCCGCGCAGCCCGAGGCGAAGGACGCCGCGCCGGACCCTGAGGCGAAGCCCAAGGTCGAGGAGCGCATTCCGCCCAAGCGCGCACCCGAGAAGATCGTGCTGCCGCCGCCGCGGCGTGACTCACCGCCGCCTGCCCCGGCACAGCCGGCGCAGTCCACCGGTGGCTACGGGGCCGGCCCGGGCTCGGGTCATCCCGGCGACCGCGGCAGGTCCGGCACCCTGCCGCCCCGCGGCACGGGCGGAATAGGTCGCCCGGGCGGCGCCGGTGCGGGGCGGGGCCGTAAGCGCCGCGTCGTCATCGACGCCCAGGCGGGTCGCCGCCAGGGCGGCGGAGGCCGGGACCGGCGCGACAAGCGCGGCGGTGGCAAGGACCAGTCCGACGCGCAGGCGATGCCGCAGGTCAATCCCGCGGACATGCCGCCGGCCGACATCCGGTCGGGGGCCACGGTCAAGGAGATCGCCGAGGGGCTCGGCATCCCGACCGCCCAGATCATCAAGTTCATGATGACCATGGGCGAGCTGGTGACCATCACGGTGTCGCTGTCGGATGAGGCCATCGAGCTCATCGCGGCGGACGTCGAGCGCAAGATCAACATCATCCATGCCGAGGAGGAGCCCGACCTCGAGGTGGTGGCCGAGGACGAGCCGGCCGACCTGGTGGCACGCGCTCCCGTGGTGACGGTGATGGGTCACGTGGACCACGGCAAGACGTCCCTTCTGGACGCCATCCGCCGTACCGAGGTGGCCGCAGGCGAGGCCGGTGGCATCACCCAGCACATCGGCGCCTACCAGGTGCACCACAACGCGCGTGAGGTCACCTTCCTCGACACCCCGGGCCACGAGGCGTTCACCGCCATGCGTGCCCGTGGCGCGAAGATCACCGATGTCGCCGTGATCGTGGTGGCGGCGGATGACGGCGTGATGCCGCAGACGATCGAGGCGATCGATCACGCCAAGGCGGCCGAGGTGCCGTTCGTCGTCGCGGTGAACAAGGTCGACAAGGAGAACGCCAACCCGGACAAGGTTCGGCAGGAGCTCTCCACCCATGAGGTGATCCCCACGGACTGGGGTGGCGAGACCGAGTTCGTGAACGTGTCGGCGCAGCGCGGCGACGGGCTCGAGGACCTGCTCGAGACCGTCCTGCTGGTGGCCGATGCCGACGCCGACCCCAAGGCCAACCCCGGGGCGGAGGCCTCGGGCACCGTCGTGGAGTCACGGCTCGACCCCGGTCGAGGCCCCGTGTGCACGCTGCTCGTGCAGCGGGGCACCATGCGCGTGGGCGACATCCTCGTGGTGGGCGAGACCTTCGGTCGCGTGCGCGCGATGCTCGACTACAACGGCGAGCCGCTCAGCGAGGCGGGCCCCTCGGTGCCGGTGGAGATCCTCGGCCTTGACGGCGTGCCGGCCGCGGGCGAGAAGTTCCGCGTGGTCGAGAACGAGCGCCTGGCGCGCCAGATCGCCGCCACGCGCAGCCAGCGGCTTCGGTCGGAGGAGCTCGCGAACCGTCGCCCCGTGTCGCTCGAGGACCTCTTCGCACGCATCCAGGAGGGCGGGCTCAAGGAGCTCAACCTCATCATCAAGGGCGACGTGCAGGGATCCGTGGGCGCGCTGGAGGACGCCCTCAACAAGGTGGAGCAGACCGAGGTGCGCCTGCGCATCATCCACACGGGGGTGGGTGCCGTGACCGAGAGCGATGTCATGCTCGCGGCGGCGTCCCAGGCCATCGTCATCGGCTTCAACGTTCGACCGCGCCCGGAGGCCAAGGTGCTGGCCGAGCGCGAGGGCGTCGACGTCCGCACGTACCGGGTCATCTACCGCGCCATCGAGGACGTCCGCGACGCCCTGGTGGGCCTGCTCGAGCCGGACATCGTGGAGGAGCCCATGGGCTCGCTCGAGGTTCGCGCCACGTTCAAGGCAAGCCGCCTGGGCACGATCGCCGGTTGCTACGTGACCGACGGCCTCGTGCGCCGCGGCGCGGACTGCCGCCTGGTGCGGGATGGCACCGTGGTGCACACCGGGAAGATCGGTTCGCTTCGCCGCGTGGACGACGACGTGCGCGAGGTGCAGCAGGGATTCGAGTGCGGCGTGCTTCTCGAGGACTACAACGACGTCAAGGACGGCGACGAGATCGAGGTGTTCGAGCTCAAGGAGGTCGCCCGCACCGCGCAGGCCGCCGCGCCGGTGACGTCCGAGGCCGGCGAGTAGCACCCCGGGGTCCGGGGGACCAATGGGCTCCGGTTTCGTGGGAATCCTCACCGTCGATCTCCATCTGCCCGAGGCGTCGTCCCTCAAGGAGAAGCGCGGCGAAGTGCGTCGCGTCACGCAGCGGCTCGCCCGCCAGTGCGGCGCCAGCGTGGCCGAGGTGGACCACCATGACCTGTGGCAGCGGTGCCGGCTGTCGCTGGCGGTGGTCTCCCGCGGCGCGGGTGAGGCGGCCGAGGTGCTGGAGAGGGCGTCGCGCAGCCTTGCCACCGATCCCGAGTGGCAGGTGATGGACGAGCAGCGTGAGGTGATCGAGGTCGGCGAGGCCATCCTGTGAGCGCCCCCCGCCAGCGTCAGCGCAAGGCAAATGAGGCCATACGGGAGACCGTGGCCGGGGCCCTGCTCACCGAGCTCTCGGACCCGCGCCTGCAGATGGTCACCATCACGTCCGTGGAGACCAGCCCGGACCTGGGGCGGGCCAAGGTGTACTGGACTGTCCTCGAGCCGCGGAAGGCCGATGCCGCCGCCGCTGCCCTGGAGTCGGCACGCGGGGTACTGCAGGGACGCGTTGCCCGTGCCCTGAAGAGCCGCCAGACACCGCACCTGGTGTTCGTGCGCGATGAGCTGCAGGATCACGCCCGCAGGCTGACCGCCCTGATCGACGAGGTGGCGCCGGACGGCCCGCTGCCCGACCCCGACGACGCGTGACGCACCACGCCCATCATGATCGGCCGGTGGGTGAGCGCGTCGACGTGCAGCGCATTGCGACGGAGCTCTCGGTGCCCGGCCGCAAGTTCACGGTGAGCACGCACCGCAAGCCCGATGGCGACGCGGCCGGGTCGATGATCGGCCTTGCGCGGATCCTGCGCGGCATGGGGCACGACGTGGTGATGTGGCACGTCGAGGGCCCCGGCCTTCCCGGGCACCTGTCGTGGTTGCTCGAGCCGGGCGAGACCGTGCTGGGCGGACCCATCGCCGACCACTCCGAGCGCGTGCTCGTGTCGGTCGACGCCGCGACCTCGCACCGTCTCACCGATGACGACCCCTGCGAACTCGGCACGCCGATCATCAACATCGACCACCACCACGACGACCCCGCGTGGGGCGACATCAACCTCATCGACGGTGCGGCGTCCAGCACCGCCGAGCTCGTGGTGCGCGTGGCCGAGGCGATGGGGGCGACCATCGACGCCCGCGTCGCCCTGCCGCTCTACGTGGGAATCGTCACCGACACCGGGCGCTTCTCCTACTCGAGCACCGGGCCCGGCACGCACCGGGCTGCGGCACGGCTGGTGGAGGCCGGTGTGGACCCTGGGCAGGTGTACCGCACCCTGTACGAGGGGACCCCGCTCGGAGACCTCCGCCTTGCCGGCGGCGCCGTGAACGGCGCGCGCCCCGAACTGGATGGCCGGCTCGTGGTCGCCGTCATCACCCTCGATGACGTCCAGCAGTCCGGCGGCGTCGACTCCGATGGGGTGGTGGAGGTGCTGCGTGGCGCGCGCGGAGCGGAGGTGGCGGCGGTCATACGCCAGGTGGCCGAGGGCGAGTGGAGGGTGTCCACCCGGGCGTCGGGTGACGCCTTCGACGTATCGGCCATTGCCGCGCTGGAGGGCGGGGGAGGCCACCGGGCCGCCGCGGGGTTCACCTCGCACCGGGCGCCGGACGAGATCATCGCCCTCATCCGCGACGCCATGCTGGACCAGGGGGCCTGACGTGGGCCGGCCTGCCGATGCACCCCCACGGGCAATCCTCGTGGACAAGCCGGCCGGGCCGACCTCGCACGATGTGGTGGCGCGGTGCCGGGCCCTGCTCGGCCGCCCCAAGGTGGGCCACACGGGCACGCTCGATCCATTCGCGACCGGCCTGATGGTGCTGCTGGTCGGGCGGGCAACCCGGCTGGCGCCATTCCTCAGCGGGCTGCCCAAGACCTACGTGGCGGGTATCCGCCTGGGCGCGCGATCGGAGTCGGGCGACCCGGAGGGGCCCATCACGGCGGGCGGCCCCACCCCGGGTGAGGATGAGCTGCGCGCGGGGCTCCAGGATCTGGTGGGGCACATCGAGCAGCGCGTTCCCGCGCTTTCCGCAGTGAAGGTGGATGGCGAACGCCTCTACGCGGTCACCCGTCGTGGCGACGAGGTCGAACGTCCCGTGCGCACGGTGGTCGTGGACCGCGCCGATCTGGTGTCCTACGACCCGATGAACGGACTGGCACAGGTGGAGTTCCGCTGCGGTTCGGGCACCTACGTGCGCCAGCTGGCCACCGATCTCGGCGAGGCGCTGGGCTGTGGGGCCTACTGCGAATCGCTGCGACGCACCGAGGTGGGCGATCTCCCTGTCGCGAGCGCCATCCCACCCGACGCCGTGGAGCCCGGATGCGGAGTGGATCCGCTCGAGGTGATGCATTCGATGCCACGGGTGGACCTGGATGAAGAGGGGGCGGCGAACGTGCGGTATGGCCGTGCCGTGGCCGCGCCCGACCCGGGGCTGGAGGGCACGGTGGCAATGGCATGCGCCGGTCACCTGCTCGCGGTGGGGCAGGCGCATGGGGGAACGGTGCGGCCCAAGGTGGTGCTTGCCGGATGAAGCGCTATCAGTCGATCGGCGAGCTTCCCCTGGGCGAGGAACGCCGCGTGGTGGCCATCGGCACGTTCGATGGCGTGCACCTGGGCCACCAGGCGATCATCGGGCGCGCCATCGAGCGGGCACGGGAGCGGGGGCTGCAGTCGATGGTGCTCACCTTCGAGCCCAATCCTCTTGCCGTGCTGCGCCCCGAGCTCGCACCGAGCGTGCTCACGGAGCCGTCGTTCAAGGCACAGCTCATCGAGGCCCTGGGTGCCGACGCCCTGCTGGTGGTGCCGTTCACGCAGGCGTTCTCGCGCATCCGCGCGGACAGGTTCGCCGAGATGCTGGGCTCGGCGCCGCTCAGCGCCGAGAGCATCGTGGTGGGCGCCAATTTCCGCTTCGGCCATGGCGGATCGGGCACGGTGGCGTACCTGCAGAGGCTGGGCCGCGCCCGGGGCCTCATCGTGGAGAGCCCTTCCACGATCGTGAGCCCCGACGGCAAGCCGGTGTCATCAACCCGCGTGCGCCGGCTGGTGGGCCAGGGTCAGGTGGGGGAGGTCATCCCCCTGCTGGGCAGGCCGCATTCGGTGGAGGGAATGGTGGTCCCGGGCGAGCAGCGCGGCCGCGAGATGGGGCTTCCCACCGCGAACGTGTCGCTGCCATCCGAGGTGGCCCTGCCCAACCGCGGCGTGTACGCGGGGAGGGTTGTGCTTGCCAGCGGCCGGTATCCCGCCGCAATCAACCTCGGCTATTCCCCCACGTTCACGGAGGGCGACGACCCGCCGCTCCGGCTCGAGGCCTTCATCCTCGATTACGACGGTGGCGACCTCTACGGCCAGCGCATCCGCGTGGAGTTCCTCGAGCGCCTGCGTGACGAGAGGCGGTTCCCATCGCCTGCAGAGCTGGTGGCGCAGGTGGAGGACGACGTGGACCGCACGCGCGAGGTGGCGGCGGGGGCCTGATACCCTCCCGGGCCACATTGACCCGGGTGCGGCCACGGCTGCCCCGCGGCCGGACCAGGAGCAGACATAGATGCTGGACAAGGACACCAAGGCGGGCGTCATGGCGCCGCACCGTCAGCACGACACGGACACGGGTTCTCCCCAGGTCCAGATCGCGATCCTCACCGAGAGGATCAACCAGCTCACGGGGCACCTCAAGACGCACCACAAGGACCACCACTCGCGCCGCGGCCTCCTCACGATGGTGGGTCGCCGTCGCCGGCTCCTGAGCTACCTCGAGAAGAAGGACCTGAACGCCTATCGCGAGCTGACCGACTCGCTCGGCATCCGCAGGTAGGCACACCGGGGCGCGGGATGCGCCCGTGACGGCGGACCGCCCGGATGGCGGTGCCGCATGACGAGCCGTGCCGAGGGGCACGGCGTGAAGGGATGAGGGACGTAATGGCAGAGAAGGGCCCTGACGCAACGCGCGTCGTCGCCGACATCGGCGGCCAGGAGATCATCTTCGAGACCGGCCGCCTGGCGAAGCAGGCAAACGGCTCGGTGCTGGTGCGCTCGGGTGACAGCCTCGTGCTGGTCACCGCCACCGGTGCACGCGAGCCGCGGGAGGGGACGGACTTCTTCCCCCTGACCGTGGACGTCGAGGAGCGCATGTACGCCAAGGGGGCAATCCCCGGCGGCTTCATCAAGCGCGAGAGCCGCCCGAGCGAGCGCGCCATCCTCACCGCGCGCATGACCGACCGCCCGCTTCGCCCGCTGTGGCCCAAGGGCTACCGCAACGAGGTGCAGGTGGTCACCACCGTGCTCTCGATCGACAAGGTCAACGCGTTCGACATCCTGTCGATCAACGGTGCCTCCGCCGCCCTGATGCTGTCGGACATGCCGTTCGAGGGGCCTGTCGGCGCGGTGCGCATCGGCATGCTCGATGACGACTTCGTCATCAACCCGACCCTCCAGGAGATGGAGGAGAGCAAGCTCGACCTGGTGGTCGCGGGGACCCGTGACGCCATCTCCATGGTGGAGGCCGGCGCCAACGAGGTGTCCGAGGACGACCTGCTCGAGGCACTGCAGATCGCGCACGACGAGATCCGCAAGCTCTGCGACGTGCAGGACGACCTGCGCGCCAAGGCGGGCAAGCCCAAGTGGGACTTCGTGCCCCAGCTGGTCGACCCGGCCATGCTGGCCGAGGTCGAGAAGGTGGCCCTGGCCTCGATCGAGGAGGCCACCCTCGAGCAGGGCAAGCTGGAGCGCCGCGACAAGGTCGCAGCCGCCAAGGCCGCCGCGCAGCTGCAGGTCGTGGGCGAGGAGCCCACCTCCGAGCAGAAGGCGCAGTTCTCCATGGCGTTCGACCAGCTGATCAAGCGCACGATCCGCCGCCGCATCGCGGTGGAGAAGCACCGCCCCGACGGCCGCAAGGCCGACGAGATCCGTCCGATCTGGTGCGACACCTCGATCGCCCCGCGCACGCACGGCTCGGGCCTCTTCACCCGTGGCGAGACGCAGGTGCTCACGCTCCTGGCGCTCGGCACGATGAAGGAGGCGCAGCGCATCGACGACCTGTCGATCGACACGACCAAGCGTTACATCCACCACTACAACTTCCCGCCCTTCAGCGTGGGCGAGACCGGCTTCATGCGCGGCCCCAAGCGCCGTGACATCGGCCACGGTGCGCTCGCCGAGCGGGCCCTCATCCCGGTGATCCCGACGGACGAGGACTTCCCGTACACGCTGCGCCTGGTGTCGGAGACGCTCGAGAGCAACGGCTCGTCGTCGATGGCATCGGTCTGCGGCTCCACGCTGGCCCTGCTCGACGCCGGCGTGAACATCACGCGCCCGGTGGCCGGCATCGCCATGGGCCTCATCAAGGAGGGCGACGACCTCATCGTGCTCACCGACATCCAGGGCGACGAGGACCACCTCGGCGACATGGACTTCAAGGTGGCCGGCACGTCCGAGGGCGTCACCGCGCTCCAGATGGACAACAAGGTGGCCGGCGTCACGCAGGAGACCCTTGCGCAGGCCCTGCAGCAGGCCCGGGACGCCCGCCTGAAGATCCTCGGCATCATGGCCGAGACGATCTCCGGGCCGCGTGAGGAGCTCAGCGCCTGGGCCCCCCGCATCACCGCCATCAAGATCGACCCCGAGAAGATCGGCATGGTCATCGGCAAGGGCGGCGAGACCATCCGCGGTCTCGAGGCCGACTTCGAGGTGGAGATCTCCATCGAGGACGACGGCACCGTGAGCGTGTACGGCGTGCAGGGCGAGAAGGCCGACCAGTGCGTGGAGCGCATCCGCTCCATGACGAAGGACGTCGAGGTGGGGGACACCTTCGAGGGCGCCAAGGTGGTCAAGACCACCACGTTCGGCGCATTCGTGGAGCTCACCAAGGGCGTGGACGGCCTGCTGCACATCTCCAACCTCGGCTCCGGCCGGGTGGAGAAGGTGGAGGACGTCCTCAACCGCGGTGACTCCGTGGACGTGCGCGTGGAGGAAGTCGACCGGGCACGTGGCCGCATCGGCCTGCGCCTGCTGTCGGACGACTCCGGCCCGTCGGAAGGCGCCGCAGAGGATGGCGGCGACGACGACAGCACTCACCGCCGCCCCCGCCGTCGCCGCAAGATGTCCACGAGCGACGTCTCCGAGTGACGCAGGACCGGGCGCTCGACACCACCGGCGAGGGGCTCCGGGTCATCTCGGAGCCCCTGCCGGGGGTGCGCTCGGTTGCGCTCGGGTTCTGGATCGGCGTGGGCTCGAGGTTCGAGCGCGCGCCTGAGGGAGGAATCTCCCACTTCATCGAGCACCTGCTCTTCAAGGGCACCGATCGCTACTCGGCAGCGCAGATCGCCGAGGCCTTCGATGCCATCGGGGGCGAGATCAACGCGGCAACCGGGCGCGACCACACCGTGGTGTACACCCGGGTGCTCGACGACCACCTCGAGCAGGCCTTCGAGGTGATCGCCGACATGCTGCAGCGCCCGGCGTTCCGGGAGCTGGAGCAGGAGCGCCAGGTGATCCTCGAGGAGATCCTCATGTACGAGGACGACCCGGGGGACCTGGTGCACGACCTCATGAGCGAGGCCGTATTCCCCGACCAGCCGCTGGGGCGGCCCGTCATCGGCACCTCCGAGATCATCTCCACGGTGCCCGAGGCCGACATACGGGCGTACCACGCCGGGCACTACACGGCGGGCAACATCGTGGTCGCCGCAAGCGGCTCGGTCGACCAGGCCCGCCTGCTCGAGCTGTCGCACCGGTACCTCGGTGATCTCACCACGGGCGAGGCGCATCAGGTGGTGCCCGCGGCGCCGGGCTCCCCGCGGCTGGTGAGCCGGGCAAAGCCCACCGAGCAGTACCACCTCGCGCTCGGCGGACCGGGACTCGACCGGTCGGACGACCGCCGGCATGCCATGGGCGTGCTCGACGTGATCCTCGGTGGAGCGATGAGCTCGCGCCTCTTCCAGGAGATCCGGGAGAAGCGCGGCCTCGCGTATGCGGTCGGCACGTATTCGGTCGGGTACTCCGACACCGGACAGCTGGGCGTGTACCTGGGGACCCGCGAGGAGAACCTGGCGGAGGCGGCCGGCATCATCGGGCGCGAGCTGCGCCGCATGGGCGAGGAGCCGGTGCCCGCCGCCGAGCTCTCCCGGGCCCGCGAGCACCTGAAGGGTCGCCTCGTGCTCGGGCTCGAGAGCCCGGCCACCCGCATGCATCGCATCGGGCGTGCGGTTCTCAGCGGCACCGAGTTGCTCGAGGTGGATGAGATCGTGGAGCGCATCGAGGCGGTGACCTCCGACGACATCGTGGCCCTGGCGCAGGAGTTCTGGGACCCCTCGGCGCTCTCGGTGGCTGCGATCGGCCCCAGCACCGACGCCGTGCGCGAGGCGGCTGGTCGCCTTGCGCCCAACCTCGTGGAGGCCGCATGATCCGGGTGATGGTGACCGGCGCCGCCGGGCGCATGGGCAGGGCCGTGGTCGACGCCGTGAACGCAGCCCCCGACACCGAGTTGGTGGCGATGGCCGACCCGGTGCTCGACGCCGACGGCAGCACGTCGTTCGCCACGGTGGCCGACGCCATCGCGGTCACCTCGCCGGACGTGGCCGTGGACTTCACCCAGCCCCACGTGGCCTTCGAGACGGTGAAGGCCTGCCTCGAGGCCGGGGTGCATGCGGTGGTGGGTACCACGGGCCTCACCGCCGGGCAGATGGACGAGCTCACGCGACTGGCGCAGTCCGGGCCTGCCAACCTGCTCGTCGCCCCGAACTTCGCCGTGGGCGCGGTGTTGATGATGCGCTTCGCCGCGGAGGCCTCACGGCACATGCCGAAGGCCGAGATCATCGAGCTGCACCACGACGCCAAGCTCGACGCCCCCTCCGGCACTGCGGCGCGCACCGCGAGCCTCATGGAGGGGGAGGTGCCCATTCACTCGGTGCGGCTTCCCGGACTGGTGGCGCACCAGGAGGTCGTGCTGGGAGGGCTGGGCGAGACGCTCACGATCCGCCACGACAGCCTGTCGCGGGAGAGCTTCATGCCGGGTGTGCTCATGGCGGTGCGTGCGGTGCGCGAGAGGCCGGGGCTCACCCTGGGTCTCGAGCCCGTGATGTTCGGCTAGGCTCGCCGCACGTCCCGGATCAGGAGTCACCATGGCTGACGGCTACACCCACGTACGCTCCGATGAAGTGGAGCGCCGCGAGCGCAAGGGGGGCGGGCCGGCCTCGCAGGATTTCGCCGGCGCGACGAACCTGGAGCACATGACCTGTCGCGTCTGGGTGTTCCACCCGGGTGACCAGATGGCCTACCACCGTCACCACGAGCAGGAAGAGCTCTATCACCTGATCTCCGGTGGGCCCCAGGAGATGCTGATCGAGGGCCAGGTCGTGACGGTGGACGACCTCGACTGGATTCGCGTGGGCAAGGACACCACGCGCCGTGTGCAGAACAACAGCGACCGCGATGCCACGTGGCTGATCGTCGGGGCGCCTCCCGGCACCGGCATCACGGACGGCATCCGCATCGACCCCGAGACGGGCCAGGAGATTCCGCGCACCTGATGGCGGTGGAGTACGACGCCATCGTCTGCGG
>JBIIJJ010000172.1:0-4062 GCA_044233875.1 Miltoncostaeaceae bacterium
CGTCGCCATCGATCTCGTCGAGCAGGTCGTGCCACCTGGCCTCGCGGAAGTCGGCCACGCGCTCGCGCACGTCGTGCCGTGCGAGCCCCGGGATGCTCACCGCGAGCAGCACCTGTTCATCGTCCGGGCGATCACCGGGGTTCACCGACTCCTCGATCTCGGCCGCGGGCTCGAACTGCATAAAGGCCGCGCGCACGGCATCGCGCGCCGCGGTGAGGCGAGCGGGAACGGGCGACCGCGGTTGCTCGGGCCGGACCCCCGTGGGCACCCTCTGCTCTGCATCGGCCATGCGGGCATCGAAGGCGAGATCGGCGGCGAGGTCGTCGGCGTCCGGGCCCGGGGGTGGGGTGCCGACGCCCAGGGTGGCGAGGGCCAGGCCGGCATCACCGGCGCGAAGGGCCTCGGTGAGCCGGGTCCCATCCGGCGCGCACAGCCGCGACAGCAGCGCATCCCGGGCCTCGGCGGGCTCTGCTCCCGCGCTGCGCAACTCATCGATCACCGCACGCAGGGTGAGGATGGCCACCTCGTTGGCGCGTCGTGCCGGACGCCCACCGCGCAGGCGCGACACGGTTTCGGGCGTGGTGGCGATGACCCTCGCCAGGTCCCCCGGCGAGAGAACCTCATCCATCGCCTTCAAGTGGGCCAGCAGTGGTGTCACGCACGGAGCGTAACCCATACGTCAATCAAAAGATCAACGTCAACGTCAAGAATTACGTCAAGGCTGCGACGCGGCTGCGGCCTCGAAGCGCTCCTTGCCCGAAGCATCCGGCACCGGGATGGGGTACTCGCCCGTGAAGCACGCCCGGCAGAAGCCGTCGGCCGGGCGGCCCACCGCGCGCTGCAGGCCATCGAGGCTCAGGTAGTGCAGCGAGTCCGCGCCCACCGCGGCGGCGATCTCGGCGTCGGTCTGACCCACGGCGATCAGCTCGTCGCGGTCGGCCATGTCGATGCCGTAGAAGCACGGCCACGTGATGGGCGGGCTGGAGATGCGCAGGTGCACCTCGAGCGCGCCGGCGTCCTTCAGCATCTGCACCGTGCGGCGCGTGGTGGTGCCGCGCACGATGGAGTCGTCAACCACCACCAGGCGCTTGCCGCGGATCACGCTCTCGAGCGGGTTGAACTTGAGCTTCACGCCATTGGCGCGCAGCTCCTGGTCGGGCTGGATGAACGAGCGACCCACGTAGCGGTTGCGCACCACGGCCTCGCTGTAGGCGATGCCGCTGGCCTGCGCGAACCCGATTGCCGCAGGCGTGCCGCTGTCGGGCAGGCCCACCACCAGGTCGGCCTCCGGCGTGCTCTCCCCGGCGAGCTGGATGCCCATGTCGTGGCGCATCTGCCACACCGCCTGGTCGTCGATGACGCTGTCGGGCCGCGCGAAGTAAATGGCCTCGAATATGCAGAGCGCCCGGGCCACCGCCGGCATGGCCTGGCGGCTCTCGATGCCCTCGGCGGTGATGCGCACGGCCTCGCCGGCGTTCACCTCGCGCTCGAACTCCGCGCCCACCTGGTCGAGCGCGCAGGTCTCGCTGGCAACCACCCAGCCGCCGTCCAGCCGGCCGAGCACCATCGGGCGCACGCCGTTGGGATCGCGGAACGCCACCATCTCGTCCTCGGTGAGGGTGACGATCGAGTACGCGCCCTGCAGCAGCGGCATCACGTTGCACACGGCGTCGAGCAGGCTGCCGGGCTCGTGCGCGAGCAGGGCGGTGATGAGCTCGCTGTCGGTGGTGGCGCGAAGCTCGTGGCCCAGATCCTCCACGCGGCGCCTCAGGGCATCCGAGTTGGTGAGGTTGCCGTTGTGGCCAAGCGCCACCAGGCCGTCACCGCGCGGCAGGGCCACGGGCTGCGCGTTGTCCCACTTGTTCTTGCCGGTGGTCGAGTACCGCACGTGGCCGATTGCGCTGTGGCCCACCAGGCTGCGAAGAGACGGCTCGTCGAACACCGACGAGACAAGGCCGAGCTCGCGCTGCACCATCACGTGGTCGCCGTCGCTCACCGCGATGCCGGCGCTCTCCTGGCCGCGGTGCTGCAGCGCGTGGAGGCCGAAGAAGGTGATGCGTGCGACATCGCGGTCCGGCGCAACCACGCCGAACACTCCGCACTCTTCCTTCGGGTGGTCGGTCACTACGCCTCCAACGCCTCTGGAATCGAACCTTCCCACACCCGGGCCACTTCCTGAAGCGGCAGCCGTGCGCTGGAACCGTCTGCGTCGATCACCACGTCGTCGCCACCTACCACGCCGATCTGCGTGACGGTCACCCCATCGCCCGCCAGCGCGGCGATGTCGGCCACATGGGAGGGGTCGCACGAGGCCACCACCCGGCCACCGCCCTCGCCGAACATGGCCTCGTCCACGCGGCGACCTGCCGGAATCGCCACCCCGGCGCCGATGCCCCCGCCGATGCAGCTCTCCGCCAGCGCCACGGCAAGCCCGCCCTCGCTCACGTCGTGCGCGCTCTTGAGCAGGCGCTGCCTCGCGCACTCGGCCAGCAGGCGGAAGAGCGCGGCGTCCTTGGCGGGCTCGGGTGCCGGCGGCAGGCCGTCACAGCGGCCCAGGTACCGGCTGGCATCCACACGCGGCTCGCCGTACCCGATGAGCAGGATGGCGTCGTCGTGCCGGTCGAACGCCGACCCGATGCTGGTGCCGGCGTCGTCGAGCAGGCCCACGATGCCCACCACGGGCGTGGGGAAGATGGGCCCGCGCGGGCTCTCGTTGTAGAGCGACACGTTGCCGCTCACGATGGGTGCCTCGATCGCCGTGAGGGCGTCCGCCATGCCGCGGATGCTCTCGGCCAGCCGCCAGCCGGTGCTGCCCTTCTCGGGGTTGGCGTAGTTGAGGCAGTCGGTCGCGGCGATCGGCACCGCCCCGGTGCAGGCCACGTTCCTCGCGGCCTCGAGCACCGACGCCATGCCGCCGGCGTAGGGGTCGATCTCGGTGTGCCACTCGGCGCAGTCGAGCGTGACCGCGATGGCGCGGTCGGTACCGGGGATGCGCACCACGCCGGCGTCGCCACCCGGGCGGCGCATGGTGTTTGCGCCCACCAGCTGGTCGTACTGCTCGAACACCCAGCGCTTGCTGGCCACGTTGGGGTCGGCCATCAGCGACAGCCACGTGGCGGCCAGGTCGCCCGGCTCGGGCACCGTGGCAAGGTCGATGGCCGCCGCCGCCGGAGCGGCGTCGCGCGGGACGTCGTAGAACGGAACGTCGTCGGTCAGGTAGAGCGAGGGAATCCGCACGACCTCCTCACCGCGCCACAGGGCCTCGAGCTCACCGGTGTCGGTGACCTCGCCGATGTCGGTGGCGTCGAGCTCATGGCGACGCGCCAGCTCGACCACGGCGTCGATCTTCGCGGGCTCCACGATTGCCAGCATGCGCTCCTGGCTCTCGCTCACCAGCACCTCGCCCGGGGCAAGGCCCTGCTCGCGAAGCGGCACGCGATCGAGGTCGATGGCCAGGCCCACCCCGCCGCGGCTGGCCATCTCGCTGGCCGCGCTGGTGAGGCCCGCCGCGCCCAGGTCCTGAAGCGCCACCAGCAGGTCGGCGTCGTTCAGCGCCTGGCAGAGGTCCATCAGCTTGCGCTCCGTGAAGGGGTCGCCCACCTGCACGCTGGGCCGCTTGTCGGCGTCGTCGTCACCCAGCTCGGCGCTTGCCAGCACGCTGGCGCCGCCGATGCCATCGCGGCCGGTGCGGTTGCCGATGAGCACCAGCCGGTTGCCCAGGCCCTTGGCGGCGCAGCTCAGGATCTTGTCGTGCGGCACCACGCCCACGCACATGGCGTTCACCAGGCACGAGTTCTCATAGCGCTCGTCGAACTGCACCTCGCCGCCCACGTTGGGGATGCCGATGCAGTTGCCGTAGTGGCCGATGCCCTCCACCGCGCGCCGGAACAGGAACCGTGACCGCGCCGAGTCGAGCGTGCCGAACCTGAGCGAGTCGAGCAGCGCGATGGGCTTGGCGCCCACGGCGATGATGTCGCGCACGATGCCGCCCACGCCGGTGGCCGCGCCCTGGAAGGGCTCCACGGCGCTCGGGTGGTTGTGGCTCTCCACCTTGAACACGAT
>JBIIJJ010000173.1:0-4059 GCA_044233875.1 Miltoncostaeaceae bacterium
GGTGGCCTTGGAGTTCACCGAGGTGCTCATCACATTGGCGGCGGGCGACGTGGCATCGGCCTTGGTGAGCGACAGCCCCGCAAGCGGGCCGCCCGCCGCGAAGTCGGCCGGGTTGTCGAGCTTGATGGTGAACGCCCGGCCCGGCAGCAGCCCGCCGCCCGTGCTGCCGCCATCACCCTCCGCCGGCGTGGTGATGTTGGACGCGAAGTAGTAGGCACCCGAGGAATCGGTGAGTGCCGTGCCCGCCAGAGTGCCCCCGGCGTCATATAGCCGCACCGTCACACCCTTGGCCGCGGGCTCGCCGGGGTCCTGGATGCCGTTCCTGTTTGTATCGACCCAGATGCGGTTGCCGATCTGCAGCGGCGCGGCGTCGCACACCAGCTCGAGGTCGCCCAGGCCGTTGCCCTTGCCCCAGCACTGATCACGGCAGCCGGTCGTCGAGACGCTCGCGCTGAAGCGCGCGCCCGCGGTGATGGCGCCGTCGGCAGATCCCGCGGGGCCGCACGTGCCATTGCCAGTGCGCGCTGCGCACGGACCGAGCGCGCGCACACCCTGCGTGTTGAGGTCCGCGATGTCGTAGCCCGTCGTCCAGAGGGTGCCACTACCTGGCATCGTCGCGAGACCGCCCAGGCCCGTGTAGGCGTGGTTGGCCGCGGTGTAGCCGTTCCAGTAGTAGAGCGGCGAGTTCGGCCGCACGTTCGGATCCATCTCCGCCCCGAGCAGGTCCGGCATCGACGCTCCGGTTGCAGACCCGCAGGCGCCGTTCACCTCCCTCACGTAGCCGCCACCCGAGGCGCAGAGCACGAGGATGTCGGCAACCGCGGCGAAGCTCTCAGATCTCTGCGGGCTGCCCACGGGCGAGTCGTAATCGATCGCCGAGTGGGTCGTCTGGTCGAGCCAGCGGTCGCGGAACCCGAGCACGAGGTCGCCGCGGTCGTTCACCTCGATGTTGGCCAGCATCGGCTGGGGCTGCGCGGAGAGCGACAGGGCACCTGGCAGGGGATCCCAGTCGTTCCACGCCCGCCACACGCCGAGGCGCTTGTATGCCCAGTAGAACGACAACCCGTATTCGTCGTACTTGTAGAGCGCCGAGTACTGGATGTCCGCCGCGCCGACCGCCTTGTTGTAGGCGAGATCAACGGCGGCGCGCGTGGAGAAGGTCTGCGAGGCCGCGTCGTAGCGGAGGACGAAGGCGGCCATCTGCCGGCCGGCGAACAGCGCGGCGGTGCCGGTCGTGGGTGACGCGGGGAGATTGGCGCAACGGAGCGGGCCGGTGGCGGTCCGGCCCCATTCGCCGGTATCGATGACGATCGTGGTGGCGCTGGGGACGCCCTGCACCTCGAAGAAGTTCGTCGCCGGCGACCATGCGGTGCCGGTGCCGCTGATCAGTGGGCAGTTGCCGTCCTGCCGCTGGAACGACGTCATCGAGACGAGATCGTCCACAGCGAGGTCGTGCGGACCCGAGAACGTGATCTCCAGGTTGGATGTGCCCGGGCTCGGGCCCTCCGATCCTCCCGGCACGCTCTGGGTGGTGGTGATCGTGAGCGCGGCGCGCGGCTTCTCCACCGTGCAGACGCCGCCAACGAGGATCTCATCGACGGTCATGCCGAGGCCCATCGGGTGCCATGGACCATCGCACGAGACCCCGTTGAGGCTCGTCGGCCGCGGAATGCTCACGGCAGCCGCCGTTCCGGGCTCTTCTCCGGCGCCGGTCCCCTCTATCGGTACGCGCCACAGCGTGGGGTCGGCCTGGGTCATCTCCACCGCGTAGAGCGTGGAGCCGTCGGGCGTCACATCCACATCGCCCAGGCCCGCGCGGCCCACCGAGTGGAACACGTCGTTGGGGTTGTTGTCGCTGCGGTAGCCATCGGCCGAGTAGTCGGGCCAGCCGGAGGGAGCCGTGGCCACGTGCGCGGGCAGCGTCTGCGAGCCCAGCCGTATCCACGGCACGGTGGCACCCGTGGCGATGTCGACCTGATAGATCCAGTTGGCATTGCCGTTGCTGCCCGTGGAACCGGGGCCGTATGGGGAATGACGCTTCACATACGTGCCGAAGTACGCGTTGCCGGCACGGTCGACGCCCACCCCCCAGGTGGCACCCATGTCGGTCGGCGAGTTGAGCGCCGTGGGAGTGGAGGGCGTGCCGCCCAAAGACTCCCCGCGCTGCCCGATGGTGAGCGGGCCCAGCTTGGAGTCGAGCACCGCGGCCCCCTGCGCATCAACCGGGTAGTTGGCCAGGTACGGCATGGAGCACGAGACCAGCTGCGGGTTGTCCTGGCAGTACTCGCCCGGGGCATTCACGGCGTAGTTCACGTTGGCCGCACCGGCGGCATCGACGAACTGCACGCTGGTGCCGGAGTCCGCGCCGCGGAACGACGGCCGTAATCCGCTGGGAGTCGAGAACTCCACGCGCACCGTGCCGGTGGCGGCGACCGAGAGCGAGTACGTGCCGTCGGCCGCCGTGGTGGCCTGCCCCACCTGGTTGCCCGCGCTGTCGAAGGCGCGCACCGCGACCCCGGCCATGGCGGAATCCGTAGCCGTAACCGATGCCCCCGCCACCAGTCCTCCGGCGTTCTTCGCGCCGTTGGAGTTGAAGTCGCGGAACACCTGCCCGCTGATGGTGCCCGCATGCGCCGTCGGCACGGCCACCATGAGGGCGGCCGTGCCGACGAGCGCGGCGAGGGTGCGGGGGCGCGTTATGGCATCTCCCTACCCGGTGACGGGCGTCCTCACCCGGTAGCGGGGCACCTTCACCGTGAGGGTGACCGGCTTGATGCGGATGGCCGCCCGGGCCGCGCGGCCAAGGGCGCAGGTGACCTTCTGGGTCTTTCGGTTGGACTGCATGGACGGAGTGATCACCCCACCACCCCCTGCGGGCCACCCCCGTAGAGGACGAGCCCGGCGTCGATGGTGGGGTCGATGAACTTGGCGTTCACCTTGGGGTCGGGCTGGCGCACCGTGTTGCCGCGCGCGGAGTCGAACACCCGGAACGTGCTGGTGAGGCCCACGCGCGGGGTGAGCGGGCTCACCTTCGGGTTGGAGCCGTTCTTCGCCCCGCCCTTGCCGGCGATGGTGCCCGAGTACCCCTTGGGGAACACGAACTTCACGCGGTAGTCACCGGGCGGCAGTCCCTGGAAGAGGTACCGGCCCCTGGCGTCGGTGGTGGCCACCTTCACCGGCTTGCCCGAGGCGTCCCTGGCACGGGTGCCGTTGGGGTTGAGCAGGTACACCTTCGCGCCCTTCACGGGCTTCTCGTTCCTGCCCTGCACCCCGTCGCGGTTCTTGTCGAACCACACGAAGTTGCCGATGGCCACCAGCGGCACCACTCCGGCGTCGATGGTGAGGTTCGCGAACAGCGCCTTGGGGTTGCCCGTGAACGGCGTGGTGGTCTCGAATGTGCTGGCGTAGATCTTGAACACCGGCGTGGTGCCCACCAGCCCATTGGCGCTGAAGCTGGTGGGGTTGCTGTCGGTGCCCGGGGTGCCCGCACCGGGGATGGTGAAGGCGTACCCGTTGGGGATGGTGAACCGGGCCATGTACGAGCCCGCCCGGAGGTTGGTGATGAGGTAGTAGCCGCGGGCATCGGTGGTCACCGGGCCCACGGGGTTGCCGTTGAAGTCCCTGGCGATGGAGCCGTCGGGGTTCAGCAGCTGCACCTGAACGCCGGGGAGAGGCGCCTCACCGGGGTCCTGGATGCCGTTCCGGTTGGAGTCGATCCAGGTGTAGTCGCCCATGCCCACCGGCGTGGTTGCCGCGTTGGCGTTGGGGTCGCTGCCGCGGCCAGGCGGAGGCGCATTGGGGTCGATGAAGCCGACGTCGAAGGTGTGGTCGTTGTACCCGGAGCGGTGAGCTGCCACCGAGATCTGCGGGTAGCCATCCACCTTCGAGGCCTTGGAGTTGATGAGGGTCGGCTGCGCCCCCGCTGGAGCGGTGGCCACGTTGCCCTCGGTCAGCACGTACGGCGCCAGCGGCCCCGTGCCCGTGAAGTCGGCCGGGTTGTCGAGGCGGATGGTGAACGCCTCGCCGGGCTTGAGCCCGCCACCGGTGTTGGTGCCATCA
>JBIIJJ010000174.1:0-4003 GCA_044233875.1 Miltoncostaeaceae bacterium
CCAGCCCGCGCGCGCCGTATGTGATCGCCGTGCCGCCGCCCAACGTGACGGGCGCGCTGCACATGGGCCACGCCCTCAACGGCACCATCCAGGACGTGCTCATCCGCCGCCACCGCATGGCGGGGTATGAGGCGGAATGGGTTACCGGCACCGACCACGCCGGCATCGCCACGCAGGCCGTGGTGGAGAAGGACCTCGCCAAGGAGGGCGTGCGCCGCCTCGACATGACGCGTGAGGAGTTCCTCGAGCGCGTCTGGGCGTGGAAGGCCGAATACGGCGGGCGCATCATCGAGCAGTTCACGCGCCTCGGGTGCACCATGGACTTCTCGCGTGAGCGGTTCACCATGGACGACGGCTACGCCACGGCCGTGCTGCGGGTGTTCGTGGACCTCTACGAGAAGGGCTACGTCTACCGCGACACCTACCTGGTCAACTGGGACCCGGGCCTGGGCTCGGCCATCTCCGACCTCGAGGTGGAGAACCGCGAGGTCACCGACACCCTGGTGCGCATTGCCTACCCGCTCTCGGATGGATCGGGCGAGGTGGTGGTGGCCACCGTGCGCCCCGAGACCATGCTGGGAGACACCGCGGTGGCGGTGAACCCGGGCGACGAGCGTTACCGCGACCTGGTGGGGAAGACCGTCACCCTGCCCCTGGTGGGCCGGGAGATCCCCATCATCGGCGACGAGCACGTCGACCCGGCATTCGGTACCGGCGCGCTCAAGGTGACGCCCGCGCACGACCCGAATGACTTCGAGATCATGCGCCGCCACGGCCTGGAGGCCGTGCAGGTGATCGGCGAGGACGGCCGCATCACCGATGCCGCGCCCGAGGCCTACCGCGGGCTGCCCGTGGCCGAGGCCCAGCAGCGCGTGGTGGCCGACCTCGAGGCGCAGGGCCTGGTGCGTGGCACCGAGGACTACCTGCACACGGTTCCCTTCTCACACCGCTCCGGTGCGCGCGTGGAGCCCCTGCTCTCGCTGCAGTGGTTCTGCGACATGGAGAAGCTGGCCCGCCCGGCCATCGAGGCTGAGGAGAAGGGGCACGTGCGGTTCACGCCGCCCACGTGGGGTCGCGTGTACCGCGACTGGCTGGAGGATATCCGCCCGTGGTGCCTGTCGCGCCAGCTGTGGTGGGGCCATCAGTTGCCCGTGTGGTACCGCGGCGATGAGGTGCACGTGGGGCTCGAGCCACCCGAGGGGGATGGCTGGGAGCGCGACCCCGATGTGCTCGACACCTGGTTCTCGTCGGCCCTCTGGCCCTTTGCCACGCTGGGCTGGCCGGAGCGCACCGTGGAGCTCCAGCGGTTCTATCCCACGAGCGTGCTCTCCACTGCCCGCGAGATCATCTTCCTGTGGGTGGCCCGCATGGTGATGATGGGCCTCGAGTACATGGGCGAGGTGCCGTTCCGCGACGTCTACATCCACTCGGTGGTGCAGGCGCCCGACGGCCGCCGCATGAGCAAGAGCCTCGGCACCGGCATCGACCCGCTCGAGGTCGTGGAGCGCGAGGGGGCGGACGCCCTGCGCTTCGGGCTCCTGATGATCACCTCCACGCAGGACGTGCGGTTCAGCGAGGACCGCATTCGCCAGGGGCGTCAGCTGGTGACCAAGCTGTGGAACGCCACGCGCCTGGTGGTCGACCGCGGGGGCCGCGCGGGGCAGGCGCCCGCGCCCGAGATGCTGGGCGACCGCTGGATCGCCTCGGTCATCGGCGGCGCCATCGAGCAGTCCGACTCCCTGGTGGAGGGCTTCGAGTTCAGCCAGTTCGCCGACGGCCTCTACCACCTGGTCTTCGACGACCTGTGCGACTGGTACCTCGAACTGCTGAAGGCCGGGCTCGCGTCGCCGGCGTTCGCGGGCGCGGCGCTTGAGCAGGTGCTCGCGCTCGCCCACCCGGTCATCCCGTTCACCACGGAGGAGTGCTGGAGCCGCCTGCCGGGCTCTGAGGGCATCATGCTCACCCACGAGCCGGCCGTGGCACCCGGGCCGCGCGATGAGCAGGCGGAGGCCGCCATCGCCGCGCTGCGCGAGGCCGTGCAGGCGATGCGCTCGTTCCGTGCCGACCACGGGGTGGCGCCGCGTGAGACCCTCACGGTGAGCCTCTCGGCCGATGCCCCCACGGGGCTTCCCGATGACGCCCTGGCCGCCATCGCCAACGTGCAGATGGGGGACCCCGGTGACGATGCCCTGGTGCTCAACCTCTCGTTCGGTCGCCTGCTCGTGCAGGCGCCGGCCGTGGATTCCGAGGCCGAGCGGGCGCGCCTGACCGCGGCGCTCGAGGCGGCGCGGGTTGAGCTGTCGCGCGCCGAGAAGCAGCTGTCCAACGAGAAGTTCACCAGTCGCGCCCCCGCGCACCTGGTGGATGCCGAGCGCGAGAAGGCACGGCGCTTCACGGCTGAGGTGGAGGACATCTCCGCCCGGCTCGACGCCCTGGGCTGACCGTCGTGGATCCCGCGGCCGCCGAGCGCTGGATCGCGGGGCTCGATCTCATGGGCATGAGGTTCGGGCTCGAGCGCATGCAGGCGCTCATGACGGCCCTGGGGCAGCCGTGCAGTGGAATCCCGTCTGTGCACGTGGTGGGAACGAACGGCAAGACATCGGTAACCCGCATGACGGCGGCGTTCCTCACGGCGAGCGGGCTGCGCACCGGCGCCTATACCTCGCCGCACATCATGGGCTGGGGCGAACGCATCGCCCTCGATGGCGTCGCCATTCCGCCCGCGCCCTTCGCCGAGTCAGCCACCAGGGTGCTGGCGGCCGTTCCGGGCGTTCCCGAGGGTGCCGTCACGCAGTTCGAGGCCATCACCGCGCTCGCATTCGATGCCTTCGGCGCGGCGCGCGTCGATGCCATGGTGATCGAGGCCGGGCTCGGCGGACGCCTCGACGCCACCAACGTCATCAATGCACCGGTGGTGGCCCTGAGCGCCGTCGACCTCGACCACACGGAACTGCTCGGGGACGACGTGCAGACGATCGCGGGCGAGAAGCTGGGGGTGGCACCGGAGGGCTTCGACGGCCTGGTGGTGGGCGAGCAGGCGCCCGCGAGCGTGGGCGGCGTGCGTGAGGCCGTGGCGATGCGGGGGATGTCCGGATGGTGGGTGGGGCAGGAGATCACGGTGGAACCCGGAAACGGTCATTCCATGACCATCCGCACCCCAAATGGCGCGCTCCGCGTGGATGCCGACATGCCGGCCCGGTGGCAGCGCGCCAACCTCGCGCTTGCCGTGGGGGCAGCCGAGCGCGTTCTCGGCCGTGGGCTGGATGAGAACGCGGTCGATTCCGGCCTCGCCGCTCTGCGGAACCCCGGTCGCCTGCAGGTGGTGCCGGGCTCGCCCCTGGTGGTGCTGGACGGTGCGCACAACCCTGCGGGCGCGCGTGCCCTCGCGGATGCGCTGCCCGCGATCCTGGGTGACCTCAAGCCCGTGGCGGTCATCGGCATGATGGCCGACAAGGACGCCGCAGGAATCCTCGACGCCCTGGCCCCGCTCATCGCCAGCGCGCACGCAACGCGGGCCTCATCGGGGCGCGCCGTGCGCCCCGAGCCGCTTGCCCGCATGCTGCAGGAGCGTGGCGTCCCGGCCGACGCCGTGCCCGGGCCGGCCCGTGCCTTCGAGCGCGCCAGGGCAGACGCCGGTCCCGGTGGCGCCGTGCTGGTGGCCGGCTCGCTGCACCTGCTGTCCGATCTCGTGCCCGTGGCCACAGGCACGTCCGGTACACTCGCCGCCGCTTCGGACCCCGACGCGTCCGATGGCCTCGCCACCGTGTGGCGGCTCGACGACTTCAGGAAGTGAACCCCTGAACGCCCTGTCTGACTTCTTCGGGTCCACCGCGTGGACCATCATGCTCGTCATCATCCAGGTGTTCGCCGTGGCCCTGTGGCTGGCGCTCGCCTACTGGGTGTACCAGGACTCCCGCCGCCGGTTCGAGAACTCCGGCGCCATCGTGGGATCCACGTTGCTGGCGCTGGTCATCCCGTTCCTCGGGGCGCTCATCTACCTGTT
>JBIIJJ010000017.1:0-15480 GCA_044233875.1 Miltoncostaeaceae bacterium
GAGGCGGCCACGACCGCCCAGCCGTACACCTATAACGCCAACTACGACAAGGTGCTGGGCGCGGTGGTCGCCGTCCCGTCTCGGGTAAGCGGCAGCGTCACGGCAACCTGCAAGCGCAGCAAGCCCTATGACTACGAGTACGCGAGCAAGTCCCTCACGGCGGCCGGGGCCACCCTGCGCCTGCCGCTGCGCCGGGCCGACACCTGCAAGGTGGCCGTGAACATCACCGCCGACCCGCCCGAGTTCCCCGGCGGTAACGCGACCATCATGGGCACGCGGGTCGCCTTCACGGTGGTCACCGTCAAGTAGCACCAGCCGCCCCCGGCCAGTTGCGGCATGGTGGTCATCGTGCACGCCGCGCTGTGGATTGCCAACGGGTCGTGGGAAGGTGGATGGGCACCCCTGCCCGCGGGTGCCGCCCCCGCCCATGATGCACCCCCCTTGGCCGCGGTGCGCGGCGTAGCCTCACGCCATGCGCGGGCGGCGGTCGTGGAGGGCATGGGCCAGGGAGCGGCGGGCGGTCCTGGTCGTGGTGTCGGCCGTGGCGACGGTCGCGCTGCTCTGGTGGGCGCTAGGTCTGTGGGGCGCGGCGCTTGGGGCGACGGTCGCGGTTGCGGCGCTGGTCTATGACCTGCGGGGCACCAGGTAGCCCCCCGGCTCCCGTTCCGTGGAGCCGTACACAAGGCGGCAAGCCTCCCACCGTGGCGGGCGGTAGCCCTCCCACCTAGAAACGGCCAGGCACGCCCGCGCTGGTCCAGGTTCGGCCCATTCGGCCCACTTCGGGGAGATACGAAACAGTGGGGTCGGGGTCAATGAACGCGGTCCGCCAAAAAAAGCCGGGGCATGAAGAGCGGGAGCAGCGGGAGGCTCTAACCCCCCCGCCGCTCACCAATTGCCCAACCTACGGCACCGCTACCCGATGCGCCGCGCAACCCCGCGCCCCGTTTTTCACCTAGGGGACCTCCCACCCACTGCCCCCGAGCCCTATGCGGGTTTTCTCGCGGGCCATGCGGGTGGCGGTGCGAGGGCTACTTCCATTGCCCCGGCAAAAGGTGGGAGCGCCCGGCAGTTGCATCTGACGGACTTCACGGTTGCGGTGAGCAGCGTGGAATCTACGTCCAGATGGGTCAGCGTCGAGCCAGCCGGAAAAGTGCCAGCCGGTGCGTCGGACGTGGTCTGGTAGGTGCTGATGTTGACGGTCACTCGGCAGCGGTAAGGGTTCTTGACCGGCAGCAGGATTTTCCGGGTGCTGTTGGTGAGCACGGTGCGCGTTCGGTCGCTGGACTCGTACCAGGCGTCGCCCTTCTTGCGCAGACACTCCAATGTGACTGAGCCGCTTTCACGAAACGCGTACGGGCGCTCGGGCACCGCAATCTTGTTGTTGTCGGCGTCGTAGTAATAGCCTGAGCCTCTGGCGATTCCGGTGATCGCGATAGAAATCGTGTTGTAGCCCTTGCGAACGTTCCAGACCTTCTTGCCGTCAAGCTGAGCGGAGTTCGTCCCCTCGTCGCCCATTCGCATGAGGGGAACACCATCGAAGTCGCTCCTCTGGCTGATGGGCTTGGTGTCTACAACGGTTCCCGCAGAAGCGGTGGCGACTACGCCGCCGATCATCACGGCTGACATAGCGATAGCGATGCTCTTGTTCACTGCTGGCTCCACTCGGTGTCCCGCTGGATCATAAGCGCGGTCTCACGTCGTGCGGAAGGGGGTGGGGTCGGGGTCGGCGCTCTCTCTGCGCCAGAAAAGCCGTGCCCAGCCATGCCCAGTCGTGCCCATACCGTGCCCACCGCAGGGCACGACTAGATGCCGCATAGGGACAGGGAACAGGGAGAGGGGAGGTAGTAGTGCCCCCCTTTCTCACGTTCCCCGGCTGGCCGGTTTCTCGTGCCCGTGCGGGTCCGGTGCGGGTCCAGGGCGACCGCTTCACGTCGAATCTCCCGCCGTTATGGGCGATTCCCTCGCGTTGGCACCTTGCTTGTAAACAGGGGGTCACGGGTTCGAATCCCGTCTCCGGCTCTATAGAACGCTCCCTCCACCGACCCGCCCGTGGTCGTGTCTCCCGACGGCGCTCCAAGTCAGGCTCAGGTGGAGACCGCCTTGCGCACGCTGATGGCGCTCGCAGCCCTGTGTCAGCAGCCGGTGCTGGTCACCGTGCCGTTGGGGCACGTGGTGGCGTTCCACGTCACGCCGGAGAAATCCGTGAAATAGGTGTTTGCCCCGGCGAGGTTGGCGTAGGTGAGGTTCGCACCGGTCAGGTCGGCGTTGAGGAGGTCGGTGCTCCACATCTTCGCGCCGGTGAGGTCGGCCCCGCGGAGGTCGGCCTGGGCAAGTTCTGCATATCCGAGATTCACCCGCACCAGACTTGCCCCACGGAGGTTCGCCCCGTAGAGGTCTGCGCCCTGACACGCCGGTGCGCACGAGGGCGCCTGATTCGCCTGCTTCCCGGGCCTTGGCGGCGCATCGAACCTCGCCCCCTTGAGCCTCGCACCCCGAAGATCGGCATGTCGCAGCTTCGCCCCGCGGAAGTCCGCCCCGCGAAGGTCGGCTCCCCGGAAGTCGACCCCGCGCACATCGGCCTTCGTGAACTTCGCCTTCCTCAGGTCGCCGTGGTGCTCGACGGTCCACCGGTGGACAACCCCGCGGCAGTCAGCGCCAGGTCCGAGCACGCAAGTCTTCGCTCCGGTACCGAGTTGAAGGATTCCCCCACTGTTGAACTCTCCTCGCGGTGTCACCGCGGTGGCGAGAGCCACGGGGATCACCACAGCAAGGCCGACGGATACGAGAGCGGTGAGGGTTCCGGCGCGCATGGGGAGGCTCCTGAGTCGCGGTGCGCGTGGTGGGAGGGTAGCGGTGGGTTGCTGTCAGCAGCCGGTGCAGGTCACCGTGCCGGTTTCGCGACGGGGCGCTCGACTACCTCAGAACACTCCCTCTACGGGAAGATGGCTGTGGGTGTGGCGGCATCGCCCAGCCACGCCGGGTAGTGTCCCGGACATGAACCCCTGGCTCGCCGCAGGCGTGATCATCGCGTCGGCAGTAGTGATGGTTGCCGTGATGCTGTTGATCCGGCGTTCCGCCCCTGAGGGCGGTCGCTTTGCCGACTCCGACCGCGCCTCGGGCGTGTTCGGATTCCTCGGCGCCGGGTTCGTGATCCTCCTCGGTTTCGTCATCTTCCTGGGCTTCGGTACGTACGAGGCCGGGGCCAACCACGCCGACGCCGAGGCCGCGGCCGTGGTGGCGCAGTTCCGCACTGCTGCTGACTTCGACGGCGACATCGCGCCGAACGCCCAGGGCGAACTGGTCTGCTACGCGAGGTCCGTCATCGCGCAGGAGTGGCCCTCGATGACCAGCGGCGAGCGCAGCCCGATCACCGAAGGCTGGGTGGTCGCCCTCGACGACAGCGGTGTGCAGCAGCAGAATGGCACCAGCCCGGGTGCTCAGCCGGTCCAGAACTGGTGGGAGGCCACGAACGATCGGCAGTTGGCGCGGGCAGGTCGCGTGCTGGTGTCGGAGGGGCAGATCCCCACCCTGCTGTGGGCGCTCCTGGTGATCGGCGCAATCCTCGTGGTGGGATGGATCCTGCTGTACGCCGACCCCAAGGAGCGGCGGCTCCCGCAGGCGGCCATGATGGGCTGCGTCACGATCCTGGTGGTGGCGAGCCTCCTCGCCGTGCAGGTGGTGGCATCGCCCTTCTCAGGTGAGAGCGGCAGCGTCGATACCGGCAGCATGGAGTACTCCCTGGTCCAGATGGACCAGTTCGCCAAGGCCGAGGGTGTCGCGCCCGCCGTGCTCTGCGACAAGGCCGGGATCCCGCTCGAGAAGTAGGCGGGTGGCCGTTCGGCAACCGATGGAGCCCGCAGGACCCGATGTCGACCGGGAACAATCCCGTCGTGATCCGGCGGTCGGCCGGTTAGAGTCGGGTCGCCGAGCGTTCCTCCCGAAAGGCACCATGCGTCGCCCCTTCAGCGTCCTCATCGCTGTCCTGGCCGTGTTCGGCGCGGCCGCGTCAGTGGCCACGGCCTGCACGAGGATCCTCTGGAACGACAACGCAATCAGCGTGGTGTCGGCGCGCACCGCCGACTGGGTGGGGTCGTCGCAGCCGGGCCTGCTCGTGCTGCCGCGCGGCATGCGCAAGTCGGGAGCGTTCCTCGGCTCGCGCAGGATGGTGGCGCAGAACCCCGCCCGGTGGACGTCGCGGTACGGCAGCGCCGTCACGAGCAACTACGGCACGACGGTCGTCGACGGGATGAACGAGAGAGGCCTCGCCGCCCATGCGATGTGGCTGAAGGGCACCGACTACGGAGCGCGGGACGCATCGCGTCCGGGGTTGCACGCTGCGCTGTGGGTGCAGTACATCCTCGACAACGCCGCCACGGTCGACCAGGCGCTGTCGATCGCCGGGCGCATCCAGCCCGTTCCGGCCGACCTCGACGGCGTCAACCTCCCCCTGGCCTTCGGCATCGAGGATCGCACGGGTGATTCCGCGATCATCGAGTACCTCGGCGGGCAGCCGGTCATCCACCACGGGCGCGAGTACCGCGTGATGGCCAACACCCCGATGGACCAGGCGCTGGCGATCCTCGGCACCTTCGACTTCACCGGTGCCACGCGCAACGTCCCCCTGCCAGGCAACACGAACTCGGTCGATCGCTTCGTGCGCGCGTCGTTCTACAGCGCGTTCCTCAGCAGGACGACCCCTCGCAATCGCCTCGAGGCAATGGCGTACGGCATGTCGGTGGCGCGCAATGTGTCGGATCCCATCGGCGCACCCGGCGATGCGGTGGGTGAGACGCATGAGACCGACTACCGCACGGTCTCCGACCTCACGCATGGCGTGTACGTGTTCGAGTCGACGCGCGGGCTCGCCACGCTGCGTACCGATCTGCGGCGTATCGACTTCCGCCGCGGCTCGGGCGCGCGATCGATCAACCCGAACAACCCGCGCCTGCAGGGGGACGTCACGTCGCTCTACCGGACCAGTCGCACGCCACCACCGGGCACGCTCCGGTGAGGCTCGCGCAGGCCGCCGCCGGGGCACTGGTGGCTCTGTCCATCGGTGGTCTGGCCGCCTGCGGCGGCTCCGGCGAGTCGACCGACACCGCGGCGGGCGACCCGCAGGACGTCATCACCTTCAGCCGGTACGACGGGCGGGACGCCCACGTGCTCACGATGGCGCCCGATGGCTCCGGCGTGCGACAGGTCACTGCGGCCCAGGGCATTCAGGCGCACAGCGCCATCTCCCCTGACGGCTCCACTATCGCCTACACGCAGGTGAACCGCACGGGCTCCTCCATCGAGGTCATCGACCGGAACGGTGGCAAGCCGGTGGTGCTGAACAGGGGGCGCAAGTCGAGCATGGTGCCGTCGTGGTCGCCCGACGGCTCCCGCATCGCGTTCATGAGCGATGCGGATGGCAGTTACGAGATCTACACCATGAAGCGGGATGGCTCCGATGTGCGCCAGCTCACCTTCACCGCACCGCCCATCCAGCACCTGGGCCCCAAGTACTCCCCCGATGGCTCGCAGTTGCTGTATGCGACAGACCAGGACGAGAAAGACCCGAAGAACGAGCAGGACATCTGGGTGATGCCGGCCGATGGGGGAACGGGCACGCGCCTCACGCGCGGCATCAACGACCGCGAGAGCCGCGGCTGGTCGCCCGACGGCAGGCGCATCATCACGCAGGACGTGAAGGACGGCGTGGGGCAGCTGGTGGTGCTGAACGCCGATGGCACCGGCATGCGGCGGATCACCGACTTCCCCACGACCACTCCCAGGTTCCGACCCGGCGGCATATTCCCGGTAATGAGTGGGGCGGTGACGCCGGTGTGGTCACCTGATGGCAGGTGGATCGCCTTCGCATCCAACCACCAGGGCTCCTACGACATCTATCGCGTGCGCCCCGATGGGTCGCAGATGCAGCGCATCACCCGCACGTCGGAGCCTGAGCTGTCTGTCGGATGGGGCCCGTTGCAGTAGCCCCCTTGTCATCGGCCGGAATCCGGGGGCCGGGTGATCCTGCTCCCGGGATGCGGGCACGGAACGACCCGACCTGGAGCAGCGCCGCGCCGAGCGGCACGCACGTCACGGTTCACCCTCCCGCCGAACACGCCAAAGGCCATGGTCACCTGCGCGCGGGGCGCGCCCACGGGTATCGACCTCAAGGGGCTCGTGACCTTCAGGGAATGGGAGCCCGGCGGCGGTGAGCGTTCGCAGTGGCTGGGGTGGAAGAACGGAGCCCTGCAGAAGGACGACATGCGCTGCTGCGACCCCGCGCTGGATGACTATGTGAACTTCGCCAACGTCGGCGATGGCCGACCGCAGTGGGACGTCACCTTCTCAGATCGGTAATTGTCACCGGTCCCAATCTGCATTTCCCGTGGCGGCGTCCGGGTGGCGGCTTAGCATGAGGTGTCCTTTGATCGAGGACCTCACACCCCGGCAGGCAGAGGCGGTCACCCACGCGGGTGGCCCCCTGCTTGTGCTGGCCGGGGCGGGTGCGGGAAAGACCCGCGTGCTGTGCAACCGGCTGGCGTGGCTGGTGAACGCGGGGGCAGACCCCGGGGAGATCCTGGCGCTCACCTTCAGCGCCAAGGCGGCCGCCGAGCTGCGCGAGCGCGCCGAGGCCATGATCCCCGGAAGCCACGAGACCCTGCGGGTGACCACCTTCCACTCGTACGCGCTCGACCTGGTGCGCACGCTCGGAACCGACCGCGACCTGGCCCCGGTGTTGCAGCCGGTGGGCACCGAGGAGCGCGTGCTGGTGCTGCTGGACCGCCTGGCCGATTTGCAGCTGGCCGATCGCGACCACGACCTGCGCACCAATCCGGTGCAGGTGGTGCGGGGGTTCGTGGACCGCATCGACCGCTGCCGCGACGAGCGGGTGGACCCCCTTCGCTACGGGTCGTGGGCGCAGGCATCGCTCGACGGTGCGCGCAGCAGCCGCGACGCCGCCGACGCCCGGCGCGAGGTCGAGTTCGCCCGGGTCTTCCGCCTGCACGACGAGTGGCTTGCCGAGGTGGGGATGGAGGACTTCGGCCGGCAGATCACCCGGGCCATCGACCTGCTGGCTGCGCACGCCGACCTGCTCGACATCGCGCGCTCGCGCGCCCGGCACGTGCTGGTGGACGAGTTCCAGGACACCAACCACGCGCAGGCCGAGCTGCTGTACCTGGTGAGCCAGCGCAGCGATTCGCTGGTTGTGGTGGGCGACGACGACCAGGGCATCTACCGGTTCCGCGGTGCCTCGGCCAAGAACATGGCCGACTTCCGCATCAGGTTCCCCGACGCCCCGGTGGTGCGGCTCGAGCTCAACCACCGATCGACGCAGAGCATCCTCGACGCCGCGCATGCGGTGGTGGAGCCAATCATGGCGCGCGAGCCCAAGGTGCTCACGGCCCTTCCCGGTGCCGAGGGCCCCGCTCCTGAGTTCTGGGTGGCGCCCGACCCCGCGGGTCAGGCGCGCGCGGTGGCCGCCGAGATACTGCGCCTGGCCGATGAAGGCACGCCGTACGAGGAGATGGCCGTGCTGATGAAGGCCGTGCGCACCGAGGGCCGGTCGATCGTGGCCGAACTGGAGCAGGCGGGCATTCCGCACCAGGTACACGGTGGCACCGATCTGTTCGACCGCCGCGAGGTGCGCCTGGCGCTGGCCTGGATGCGCGCGGTCACCGACCCCACCGACTCCATCGCCCACCTGCGCGTGGCGGCCGACCCCGCCCTGGGGCTGCCCTGGGCGCCTGCCGCGCAGGTGGTCAGCGAGGCCGCGGCGGCGGGCACGCACATCACCGGTCCTCTGGCCGACCTGGCCGGGGGGCCGGCGGCACGTGACCTTCTGCAGGAACTGGGCCGCACCGCCGCGCTGGCCGCGCCGCTCGACCTGGTGCGCGATGTGCTCGACCGCACGGGCATCCGCGTGCGCGCGCTGGCGCTGGGCGGTGCCGAGGGCGCAGCGCGGCTGGCCGACCTGGCGTCGCTCGAGCGGCTGGCACGGGAGATCGTGGAATCCGCGCCCGGCATCGATGCCGCCGGCATGGTGCGCCGCCTCGACGGCCTGGCGGGCGTGGGGTTCAGGGCATCCGGTGGCGCGCCCGATCGCCTGGGCGTGCAGGTGATGACCATCCACCAGTCCAAGGGGCTCGAGTTCGACGCCGTGTGGGTGCTGGGCCTGGCGCACTTCAACTTCCCCGGCCGCGACCGCGCGCGCACGGACATTCCCGACGCCCTGCTGCCCGAGGCGCTTCCCCGCGGCAAGGACGCCCACGTGGCCGAGCAGCGCCGACTGGCCTACGTGGCCATGACCCGCGCCCGGCGGCATCTGTACCTGTCCACCTATCGCGCGGGCGACAACGGGATGGGGCAGAGGCCGTCGGCGTTCATCGAGGAGTCGCGCGCGGCGCTGGGCGACCCGCCCTACCTCGAGGTGGGAGCCGCCCCCGACCGCGCCGTGCTCGACGCCGTGGCGTCGGCCCGCGCCCGGCTGGAGGACGCCGTCAATCGCGCGGCCGAGGCCGGGGCCGGGGCCGACGCTGATGCGGCGGCCCTGGTGGAAGACGCCGCCGAGGCCGCGCGCGCCCTGGTGGCCGCCAGGGCCGAGGTGCTGGCGGGCCCTGTCGCCACCGATGCGCCGGCCCCCGAGGCGCGGGTGCCGCGGCCCGGCCTGCAGCTCAGCCCCACCGACATCGCGCGCTACATGGCGTGCCCGCTGGCCTACCGGTTTGCGTCGGTCGACCGCGTGCCGCCCAGGTGGGACCCCAACCGGGCCATCGGCAACTCGATCCACGCGGCGCTCGAGGCCTGCTTCCGCGAGGGCGTGCCCGACGACGGCGCCGACAAGGTGATCGCGCGCTTCGCGGTGGAGATGAAGCGCCGTGGCGCCGCCGACACCGCGGTGGGCATGCAGGCCATGGAGCGGGTTCGCGAGCACGTGCCCAAGTACCTCGACCGGGTGCGCAAGAGCGGCGTGCGCCCGGTGGGCGTGGAGCGCGCCTTCAGCCTGAAAGTGGGCCCCCATGTGATCCACGGCCGCATCGACCGCATCGACTCCCACCCCCAGGGCGGCCACCAGTTGGTCGACTACAAGAGCGGGCGCGCGCCCTTCCGCGAGACCGACTCGGGCCGCCTGGTGCTGGTCACCTACATCGAGGGCGCGCGCGACGCCTGGGGCATCGAGCCGCGCGGAGCGGTGCTCGAGTACGTGCTCGATGGCGAGATGCGCAATGTGCACCCCGACGGCCAGGAGCGCGCCGAGGCCATGGAGATGGTGCGCGATGTGGCCGACGCGATCTCGGCGGGCGAGTTCGAGCCCACGCCGGGCTGGGCCTGCCGCACGTGTGACTTCAACATGATCTGCCCCGCACAGGACCGTTAGGGTCCCGGCCGTGACCACCCTCGAGCCCGGGCGCCCCGTCGAGGGCGTGTTCGCCGTCCGTCGCAAGGAGCGGCGCATGAGCCGCAAGGGCTCGCCGTACCTGGCGCTCACCCTGGGCGATGCCACCGGCACCATCTCCGCGGTCATCTTCGACGAGCCCGACTGGTTCGCCGGGCAGTTCGAAGAGGGCGACCGCGTGCGGGTGACGGGCGAGGTCACCGACCGGGGCGGCCGCGCAGTGCTGCGCGTGAGGTCGCTGCGTCCGGCCGAGGCCGCAGACGCCGAGGTCGACCTGCTGCCGAGGAGCCACCGCGACCCCGAGGACATGTGGGGCTTCGTGCTGGGCCTGGCCGATGAGGTTCACGACCCGGCGCTGCGCGCGCTGCTCGACCGCATGACGGCCGATGCCGTGCTGGCCGAGGCCTGGTGCACCGTGCCGTGCACGCGATCGGGCCACCATGCCTACCTGGGTGGCCTGGTGGAGCACACGGTGGGCGTTGCAATGCTGTGCCAGAGCCTGTGCACCTGGCACCCGCGGCTGGACAGCGACCTGCTGGTGACCGCCGCCCTGCTTCACGACATCGGCCATACCCGCAACTGGGACGTGCGGCCGGCCACCGTGGAGCAGAGCGACGAGGGCCGGGCGCTGGGCCACCTGGCCATCGGCCTGCAGATGGTCGATCAGGCCGCCCGGGCATCGGGCCTGCCCGACGAGCGCCGCCTGGCCCTGCTGCATGCCATCGCGTGGCACCACGGCCCGCCCGCCGGCCAGCACGTGGGCCAGGCATCAGCCGAGGCCATCGCGCTGTGGCGGGCGAATTCGATGGAGGCCGGTGTGAAGGCCCGCATGGAGGGCGCGAGCCAGCTCGACGATTAGCTCAGCGCAGCGTGTACCGAGCGGTGCCCTGGGCCGGTATCTGGTTTCCGCCGCCGCTCGACTCGTCTGCGCCCTCCCGTGCGGCCACGACGTTGAACTCGAAGAAGGCGGGGTTGCCGATCCACGCGCGTGGCAACGTGACTGCGATCTGCCGTCCGTCCACCTGCGACTGCAGCGTTCTCGTGTCCGGGCGCGTGCCCGGGGTGGTGGCGCCCTCCATCGCGCGAAAGCGTGCGCGGGCGTCCACGCCGTGCATGCCCAGCGCGTAGTCGAGGCCGGTCCAGCCATTGGGCGTTGGCCCTGGGCCGATGGGCGGTACGTCGATGCCCATGAGCAGCATGTCCGTCCATCCCTCCGACACGCTGTTACGCAGTGGCGGCGCCGATGAGAAGCGGAAGACCAGGCGCACGGAGTCGGCATCGTTGGAGATGCGCACCTGCGTGACATGGGTCTGCCCCCCGGGCGTGTCTCCCGGCGCTGCGCGGTACACGCGGGTGGGCGACTCGGCGTTGGCCGGCGCACTGGTGGACTCCGTATCGCCGGCCGGTTCACTGTCGCCGCATGCCGATGCGCCCAATGCCACCGTGATCATCACGGCCGCGGCGGCCACGCCACGTGTGCGCCAGAAGGTCACCGCCCGAACCTATACCCGTCCCACGCGGCGCAGGCGACATGCCGGTGTTTCCGGCGATGTGTTGCCGCTCGGCGGCTCTCCGGTCCGACGCCTGGAGGCCCTCACGGGCTCCTACACGTTGAAGCGGATCTGCATCACATCGCCCTCTTGCACGATGTAATCCTTGCCCTCCATGCGGGCCAGCGCCACGTCGCGCGCCTTCGAGAACGAACCGCACTCCACCAGCTTGTCCCAGGGCACGACCTCGGCGCGGATGAACCCGCGCTCCATGTCGCTGTGGATCTTGCCGGCGGCCTTGTCGGCCGGGGTGCCGCGGGGAATGGGCCAGGCGCGCGCCTCGGGCGGGCCCGACCCGGTGAAGAACGTGATGAGGTCGAGCAGGCGGTAGCCCGCCTGGATCACCGCGTCGGCGCCGCGGGTGGTGCCGAGCCCCATCTCCTCGGCGAACTCTGCGGCCTCATCGGGGTCCATCTCGGCCAGCTCCAGCTCCACGCCCACCGGCAGGGCAAGCGCCTGCGCGCCCTGCTGCTCGGCGTATGCCGCCACGTCGGCCGGGGGCTCGCCGGGGTCGTCGGTGTTCACCAGGTACAGCACCGGCTTTGCGGTGAGCAGCCCCATGGCGCGGGCAACCTCGATGGCGTCGTCGTCGCCCATGGTGCGCACCGGCAGCCCCGCTTCGAGCTGGGCGGTGATGGCCTCCAGCGCCGCGGCCTCGGCCTTGGCATCGGCGTCACCCGCGCGCACGCCCTTCTGCACCTTCTCCATGCGCCGCTCCACCTGGCCGGCGTCGGCGAGGATGAGCTCCTCATCCACGGCCTTGGCGTCGGCCAGCGGATCGACCTCGCGCTCGAGCGGGTGCGGCACCTCGCCGTTGGCGAACGCGCGCAGCACATGCACGGTGGCCTCGAGCTCGCGGATGCGTCCGAGCGCCGCGCCGCCGAGGCCCTCGCCCTGGCCCGCGCCCTCGCTGAGGCCGGCGATGTCCACCACCTCCACCTTGGCCATGACCCGGTTGGGTATGTCCTGGGCATCGGCGATGGCGTCGATTCGCGGGTCGGGCACGCTGGCCACGCCCACGTTGGGGTCACGCGTGGTGAAGGGGTACGGCGCGACCTCCGCGCTTCCCCCGGTGACGAGGTTGAAGAGGGCGGTCTTGCCGGAGTTGGTGAGCCCTACGAGCCCGAGCTGCAGGTCAGGCCCCGGAGAACCCGATGCGCCCGGTCACCTCGCCGGGCAGCACGCGCAGGTACACGACCTTCGCGAGGTCAACGGCGTGGTCGCCCTCCTCGGACGACACGTCGTGGAACCCCGTTCCCCCGAGTGCGCCGCGAAGGGTGGCGACGTCGGAATCTCCCACCGTGAGCAGGAGAACGCCGCCACCCTCGAGGCCCAGCTCGATGCGTCGGCTCACGAAAGCACCTTGAGCGACGCCGACTCCTGGCCCTGCGGCTCATCCGACGCCGGCGGCGTCCAGGCCGGCAGGCGACGGATCTCGTCGAGGTGCACCATCGACTCGGGCTGGTCCGTGAACTTCAGCAGCTGCTTGCGGCCGTAGGCGCGGAAGATGGCCACGCCCAGGGTCTCGTAGATCGTGCGCATGCCGCGGCTCGAGATGGTCGTGCGGATGAGCTTGAAGCTCTCCGACGGCCGGTTGGTGAGCCACAGGCGCACGGCCTTGGGGAGGTTCTTCATGAACTTCACCTCGGTGAGGAGGCGCAGGAACTGGAACAGGTTCGCGCGGATCTCCTTGCGCCCGAGCTCCCACGGCGTCTTCTTGGAGTAGAAGCGCAGCATGTTCTTCCAGGTCTCCATCTGGAGCTGGTAGGGCGTCATGAGCTTGGGCTGGATGATGCAGTGGTGACCGTCGTACAGCGAGTAGTCGTCCGTGAGCACGCGGCCCTCGGCGCGCATCTGGGCGTCGAACGCCGTGCCCGGCAGGGTGGTGAGCATCATCATCTGCAGGGTGTCCACGCCGTGCTCGATGGCGAAGTCCACCGTGGCGCGCACGGTGTCGGGCGTGTCGGTGTCGGCGCCCACCACGAACATGCCGTGCACGCGGATGCCGTAGTCGTGCAGAAGCTTGATGGAGGTGGTGATGTGCTCCACCGTCTGCTTCTTGTTGTAGGCGTCGAGGCCCTCCTGCGTGATGCTCTCGAAGCCGATGTACACCATGTAGCAACCGGAGTCGCGCATGAGCGACAGCAGCTCGTGGTCCGGCTCGAGCGTCTGCTTGCTCTTGTAGATGGAGTCGGCGCGGATCTGGGCGGTCCACTGGGGCGTGATGCCCTCATCGATCATCGCGCGGAACAGCGACTTCGACTGCTTCTTGTCGACGATGAAGATGTCGTCGTAGAAGAAGACGCGCTCGGGGTTGACCCCGCGCAGCTCCTCCATCATGTTCTCGACCGAGCGGGTGCGCAGCTTGCGGCCGAACATCTTGATGACGCTGCAGAACGAGCAGTCGTACGGGCAGCCCCACTTCATCATGATCGGGTGCGTGACCATGCGCTCGTGGCCCTCGAGCAGGTCGAGCGCGGGGAAGGGCAGGTTGTCGAGGTCCTCGCCGGAGGCCATGGGAGCCTCGGGGTTGTCCACCTGCTGGCCGTTCTCGAAGAACGACAGGCCCATGATCTCGTGCAGGCCGGCCGGGTCGCGGTCGCCCCGGAACCACTCGAGGAACTGGCCGTAGCCCACGTGGCCCTCGCGGCGCATCACGTAGTCGGCGTGCTGCAGCGCCTCGTGCGCCATGAAGGTCACGTGCGAGCCGCCGAACAGCACCGGGATGCCCGCGGCGCGGCAGCGGTCGGCGTACCGGTAGCCCTCGAGCGTGGTGTTGGTGGTGGTGGAGATGCACACCAGGTCGGCGGTGAGCACGTCGTCCCAGTCCACCTCGACGTTGCGGATCAGCTCGCAGTAGATGTGCTGGTCCACGTCGTCGTAGGTCTCGCGCGCGATCGCAGCGAGCAGGGGAAGCCCCAGCTTGGGGAGGTTCGCGATCTCATAGATCGTGGCCCCGCGGGGCTTCGGCTCGAGGTATCGGATCTTCACGCGTCAGGCCTCCGGCGTGGTCGTTACTGCGGTCAGTGCTGCTCGACGAGTTCGGTGAGTACCCCGCCCGTCGAGCGGGGATGCAGGAAGGCCACCATGTGGCCACCCAGCCCGCGCCGTGGCGCGGTGTCGATCAATTCGACGCCCTCACCCGAGAGTTCACGCAGCGTGGACTCCAGATGGGGAACGGCGAATGCCACATGATGCATGCCCGGGCCCTTCTTGGCTAGGAACCGGGCAACGCCGGTGTCTTCCGACACCGGGGCGATGAGCTCAACGTACGAGGGGCCGGCGCCCAGCAGCACGGCTTCGACGCCCTGCTCCGGCATGACCTCCCGCACGCCCACCTCCATGCCGAGCACGTCCCGGTACACGGGTATCTCGGCGTCCAGGTCGGCCACGACATACCCGACGTGGTGGATGAGGCCCAACTGCATCCCCACGGAGGGTAGTGGAGTCACCGGACCGACAGGTCAACCGGGGCAAGCCGCGGGTTGGGGCTCTCCGCCCGGCCCACCTTGGCGCACGGGCGGCCGTCCACCCGCACGATGTCGGCGGTGAAGTCGTTGGCGCCCAGCAGCAGGCTCGATCCCACCCCGTAGGCATCCACGGGAACGCCCTCGCGCTCGAAGTCGGCGATCTTCGCGGCGTCGAATCCGCCGGATGCCACCACGCGCACCTGGCCATGCCCGGCACGGTCGAGCGCCTCGCGCACCTTGCGCACCAGTTCGGGCACCACGCCCGTGGGGGTGAAGGTGCCCATCTCCTGCCACAGGCTGCGGTCGACCATGGTGCTGGAGGTGTCGAGGCGCACGGCCCAGAGGTCGTCGCCCAGGGCGTCGGCCACCTCCATGGCGGTGCGCACGGAGTCGTTCTCGAAGTCCACGAGCACGATCACGTTGAGGTCCCCGGCGAAGCGCTCGGCGAACTTGCGGGCCGCCAGCACGGTGTCGCCGCCGTAGGCCGCGATGAGCCCGTGCGGCACCGTGCCCATGCCGCGACCGCCCCACCACGATGCCTGGGCGTCGGTGCTCACGCCGATGGCACCGGCCACGTGGGCGGCCCAGCCGTCGCCCGTCTGCACCTGCCAGTGGTCGAACCGTGCGGGGAAGTAGAGGATCGGCTTGCCGCGCGCGGCCTCCACCACCGCGCGCACGTTGCGGCTGATCAGCGTGCGGCGACCCAGCACGCCCAGCACCAGGGTCTCGAGGTGCGCGAACAGCGAGTAGTCGCCCTCGATCGAGAGCACGGTCTCCCACGGGGCGATCTCGTCGCCGTCGTGAAGCGCCTTCACCTCGAGGTCGGGCCAGCCGTCGATCCAGTCGTCGCCGTCGCGCCTGCCGGAGCAGAGCGCGAGGATCGCCAGGGCCTCGTCCACCCCGCCCAGCACCGCGTGCTCGCGCTGGAACACCTGCATCAGCACCCGCGGCCGGTGGTCGTCGCCCTCCAGCACCTCGCGGGTGAACGTGAAGTAGGCGTCGCTGTAGTAGCCGTCGCGCATGCGCTCGACGGGCAGTTGGAACGTGGAGGGCCGAAGGCGCGGGCGGTCCG
>JBIIJJ010000175.1:0-3972 GCA_044233875.1 Miltoncostaeaceae bacterium
GGTGGTTCCCGTGGTGACTTTGGTGTACATCGCCGTGTTGTAGCCGAACACGTATCCGGTGTGGCCCCACCACCCGGTGCGCGTCATCGCCATGCCCAGGCCATAGGTGTCGCCGCCATGACCACCACCCTGCAGGCGGGTGCCACGGCGCTGCTCGGCCTGCATCTGCGCGCTGATGAGGCTGCCCGATGCCAGCACCCGCGACCACGTGCGGAGGTCGGCGAGCGTGGATACCGCCATGCCGGCCGTCCACGGCCAGATGGGGTTGATGTGGGTGGTGTCGCGCAGACGGCCGTCGTCGAGGCGCGTGTACCCGCGACGGAACGGGCCGGGCATGCCGGGCGACGTGGGCAGGGTGGTCTCGGTGAGGCCGGCGGGCACGATGACCTCATCGCGGATCACCTGCGTGGCATCCCGGCCGGTGACCACCTCGATGATGCGGCCGAGAATTTCGTAGTTCGAGTTGTCGTACCGCCCCTGCGTGCCCGGTGGGTACTGGGGCGTGCCGCGCCTGATGGCCGCGATCGTCTGGGCAGGCGTCCACGGCGCGGTGAGCGACTTCCACCACCGCAACATGAGGCGCTGGTTGCCCGTGAAGTCGTACACGCCCGCCCGCATGGCGAGCAGCTGGCGCACGGTGATGAGGTCGCCGTTGCCAATGCCGGGGACGTACCTGGACAGGCGATCGTCGAGCGACAGGCGCCCCTGATCCACCAGGCGCAGCACCGTGACCGCCGTCATCGTCTTGGTGAGGCTTCCCACGCGAAAGCGGTCCTCGACCTGCAGCGGCTCGCCGGTCTGCCGATTCGACACGCCGAAGGCCCTCACGTAGTGGCTGCCGTCAGCCCGCCAGATGCCCACCGCATGGCCCGGCGACTCCTGGGCCAGGAAGCCCGTGGCAACTGCGCGCGCGATGCGATCCTGAGTCGCGGGATCGAACCCGCTGATCGACGTGGTCACGGCGTGCCCGGCGACTGGCGCGCCCAGCACGATCATGGCGATGGCGCACAGCGCCAGACGCAGGGCGGCCACCGGGCGACGGGCGGCGTTCACGGGCAACAAGGGCTCCTTCAGTGCCTGAAGTTCTTCGCCTGGGCACCCGCGAGATCGAGTGCCACCGCCGCGAGCAGCAGGCCCGCCCACCAGTTGACCGGATCGAACTGCAGCGGCGCGTCGGTGATGAACAGTGTCGTGATGAGCCACGCGAGGAACCAGACGACGGTCATGGGGGCGACGCTACTGCCGGCCACGCACCGCCGGGCCCCACGAAAGGGCAGGCGCTGATTGGCCTTGAGGGGGGAGGCTCGCCCCCCCCCGGTGCGCTCTTCGGGGCATGACGACGATCCACGAAACACACGATCAGATCGTCGATCGGGTCACCTGAATCCGGGGTAGCGGGGCTGGCAGAGTGCGCGCACAATGGAACGCCAGCACTACGACTGCCCCAGCTGCGGCCGCCATGCCACCGTCGTGGGAGGGCGGGGCGAGGAGCTTGGCAGCCGCACCCTCACGGTGGGCTGCTGCGAGTGCGGCCAGCTCGACGACATCGTGATCGCCCGGCGCATCGACGGCTCATCGCTGTCGCCGGATGACGACATGCCCCACGGCGCCATGCCCACCTGCCGGGCATGCGGGGCCGACGCCGTGGTGCCGTGGTCGGCAGGCGATGCGTGCCCGCGGTGCGGGGGCCCGCTCCCGTAGCCGCGGCGGGCGGTCGCCGCGATCGGATACGTCCCCTGGGAGTTGGACCATTCCGAAGGGACCCCCATGAAGAAGGCATCCGCCGCCGGCCTCGGCATCGCCGCATTCGCAGCCGTGGCAGTGGCCACCGGCCCCGCCAGCGCCCAAGTTACGTTCGAGCCGGATCCGTGCGTCATCACGCTGGAGCCGTCGTACGTGCAGATACCCGGGCAGGACATCACCGTTCCCGGCAGCGCCATTACATGCCCACCGGCCTTCTCATCGTTCAACCCCACTGTCGTGGGCGGGACAACACTGAACGTAAATTTCGTCGGTGCTCCGGGCACGGCGACCACCGGCACCGCCCGGCTCTACACGGGCCAGGAGTCCACGTACGACCCGGCGGCGAATGGCATTGTGATCACCCGACGGATCGTCCTGGAAGGGACCGCGGGTACGTACGGCAGCGTGCTGACCGCCCGCGGGACCGACGACATGTATGTGACGGACACCACCCCGAACCCGGACACCAACTACCGGCTCGTGCTGGCCCGCCCCTTCACCATCACGGACGGACTTTCCGCGACGCCCACGTGCACGCTGACCATGGCGCCCAGGTACACCTATGTATGGGGGCAGGGGCAGGGGAACATGTACCCGGTACCCGACTCCGCCATCTCGTGCACGGGCGGCGTCACCTTTAGTTCCAGCACGCACGGCATCAACGCCAACTTCGACAGCCGGTACCAGAACCAGGCCAGCCTGAGGGTGCGGACCCAGTCCGTGTACAACCCCACGACGCGGACATACCGCAACGTGCAGGGGCTCTGGCTCATTCCGGCGTCGTCCTCCAACACGCAGGCACCGGCGGAGCGGCGCGAGATGGGCGGATTCGGATCAGATCCGGAGAGCACCTCGGGGGCCAACGCCACGTTCGGCCGCTTCACCAGTCCACCCTCGGGGCTCAGCGTGACGCCCGACGTGCCCTGGGGACTGCCGGGCTACAACACGCAGTACGCCCTGACCCTCGCGGCCCCGTTCACCATCAAGCGCCGCACCGACGTGACGGCACGGGCGACGCGCGGGACGAACGGCACGCTCGCCATCGCCATCCGTGCCGACCGCAACGCGTCGTTCAACAACAAGGTGGCCCAGACCTACCGTCGCCAGACCGTGCTGCCCGACACGCCGGCTGACCACGCGGTGGTGCGACGCGGCAACACCGTGCTGAAGCGCGTGAAGCTCTCGCCGTACGGCAACGGGTCGGTCACGGTGGCCGACCCCAAGGGGCGCAACGCCTACAGCGTGACCATGGTGGCGACCAACGACAACTACGCGGGCGTCGCCCGGTTCACGCGATGAGCTGACCGGCGCACCGTGCAGGTGCAGGTTCCCCGGTCAGTCGAGATGGGGCGCTGGCCGCGCACCCGGTGGCGGGGACCAGGGGGCCCGCCGGCACCGCAGGTCTGTCCATTCGGGGGGCGCCAATGGGCAGCTGCGAGCGCACAATCACCCATAGACCGGTCAGGGACCGGCAGACCATGTAGCGGACTCCTGAAGACGCGTGAGAGGCAGAGGTAACGCGCCGTCCGCTGCTGGCACAGCACCAGGCGGGGCGACCACGGTCAGAGGGGCCACGGTCGCCCCGCCGACATGTGCGGCCTCAGTCGATCAACCGGTGACGGCGCGGGAAGCTGCCGGGCGCACGACGCGCACGCGCTTCACCGAACGCGCGCTCACGGTCGACCCCGTAAGCGCGGTGGTGGTGATGGCCCAGCGGCCGGGCGACAGGCGCACCGTGCACGTGTACGTGCGCGAGGCCGCCGACACGGTGCACTGACCACGCAGGCGTCGGGCGGCCGTCGCGGTCAGGCCGGCACTCCGCTGCGTGGCGCGTGACGTGAGCGAGGCCACCTGCGTGACCCGGGTGACGCCCGCCGGCACACGCCCCGTGGTGGTGCAGCGCAGCCGCGTGCAGGTGGTACGACCGGGCAAGGCGGCGACGGTGGTGGGCACGGCCGTGCCGCCACCCCCCTGAGAGGGCGAGCCGCCCGGCGACGCCGGGGTGGGCGGCAGGTCGACGAACGGCGATGCGATGTACACGACACCCGACGAGAGGCTTCCCGGAGGTGCGGGGCTGCATGCCTGAGAGGTGGGATCGCACCCTGGATTGCCACCGGTGTCGTTATCGCCCCAGGTCACCACCGAGCCATCCTGCTTGAGGGCCGCTCCTGCGCCGTCGTTCGAGAACACCTGCGCGACACCGGTCAGCGTGCCCCCTACTGGCGCGGA
>JBIIJJ010000020.1:0-14357 GCA_044233875.1 Miltoncostaeaceae bacterium
CTCGGGCCGGGCGACACGCGCCTGTCCACACGCGTTGACGAGGCCGACCCGCTGTCGTCGATCATGGCGGCACTGCACGAGGGCGGGCATGCGCTCTACGACCAGGGCATCCCCGACGACCGTCGCCGCACGATGGCCGGCGATGCCCCGTCGCTCGGTGCGCACGAGAGCCAGTCCCGCTTCTGGGAGAACCACGTGGGTCGGTCCGGAGCCTTCTGGCAGCGCCTCGCACCCCAGTTGCAGCGGACATTCCCCGCCGTCGCGGGTGGGCTCTCGGCCAACGACTACCTGCGGGCCCTGAACCGCGTCACGCGCCAGCCGATCCGGGTGGAGAGCGACGAGGTCACCTACGACCTCCACATCATCCTCAGGACCCGGCTCGAGCGGGCCCTCATCCACGGCGACCTCGAAGTGGCCGACCTGCCGCAGGCGTTTGACGACGGCATGGAGGACCTGCTCGGAATACGTCCGTCCAGGGCGTCGGACGGGGCGATGCAGGACGTCCACTGGCCCGCCGGCATCGTCGGGTACTTCCCCACCTACAGCCTGGGCAACCTCTATGCGGCCATGCTCGCGGACGCCGCCGAGCGGGAGGTCGGCCCCATCGACCAGGTGCTGCTGGAAGAGGGCCCCTCTCCCCTCCTGGCGTTCCTGCGCGACCGGGTGCACCGCCACGGCAGGACCATGGAGACCCCCGAGCTCATGAGGCGGGCGACCGGGCGTGACCTCACGGCCGACCCGTTCATCGCCCACCTCGAGCGCACCTACTCCTCCACGGCCTCGCTGTCGTAGGACACCAGCGAGAGCACGTCCCGGCCGGCGAGGCGCTCCCGACCGGGGAGGAACGTGAGCTCCACCACGAACGCCACGCCCGCGACGACGCCGCCGAGTTCCTCCACCAGCTCGCACTTGGCAGCGGCGGTGCCCCCTGTTGCGAGGAGGTCATCATGCACCAGCACCCGCTGTCCGGGGCGGATGGCGTCTCGGTGGATCTCGAGGACGTCCGTTCCGTACTCCAGGTCGTACTCGCGGCGGATGGTGTCGTAGGGCAGCTTGCCCGGCTTTCGGGCACAGGCGAAACCGGCACCGAGCTCGCGTGCGATCGCGCCCCCGAGGATGAACCCGCGCGCCTCGGCGCCCAGCACCACATCGACACTCCGCTCCCCCGCCCAGTCCGCAATGCCGTCCACGCACGCCGCGAGCCCAGCGGGGTCCTCGAAGAGCGGCATGAGGTCGTAGAAGAGGATGCCCGGCTTGGGGTGATGCGGGATGCGACGGATCGCATCGTCGATGTCGTAGCTCAATGGTCCTCCGGGGACGGTGTGGGAATTGCGGATACCACCCCGCGCAGTTCCTGCACGAGGATGAGATGTCGCACGTGCGACGCGAGCGCCGCGAGCGACTCGAGCGACTCCACGGCTTCGTGCCTGCGGTCGGGGTTGGGCGAGCGGAGTCCGGTGGAGAGCACCTGCTCGAGCAGGCCGGCCTCGCGCTCGGCGGCCACCTTGAGCGTGCGCAGATGGCGCGGCTCCAGGCCGTAGGCCCGCAGCTCCACGGCGGCCTTGACGATCTCCATGTCGGTGTCGTCGAGGTTGTCGGTGCCGCTGATGAGCCCGAACTGGTCGAGGCTGCGCACGAGCGCGGCGTCGGCCCCCGAGGCCGAGAGCACCTCTCCCAGCCCGTGGCGCCGGGCCGTGCCCTCCCGTCCGAGGTGCTCCCGCTTGATGCGGCGCGATTCCTTCGCCGCCGCCACGGGGCCCGTGCGCATGGAGTCGAGCTCTTCCCGGATCACCTTGAGGGGAAGGAACTCGTCGCGCTGGAGCCGCAGGATCGTGCGCAGGCGCTCCACGTCACGGGGCCCGTACACCCGGTAGCCGCCGGTGGTGCGTCGGGGCGTCAGGAGGTCGCGGTCCTCCAGGTAGCGCACTTTCGATATGGAGAGGTCGGGGAACTCAGGCCGCAGGGCGTCACAGAGCGCGCCGATGGTCATGCCCGCGGCGTGGTCACCGTCATCCGGTCCGAGCAGCTCCGTCTGGACCCCCGCGTCCCTCACCCGATGAAGACCAGCCGGAACTTGCCCACCTGCACCTCGTCGCCATCCGTGATGACCTCCGGACCGTCGATCAGGCGCCGGTTCACGTACGTGCCGTTGGTGCTGCCCAGGTCGTGCAGCACGACGCCCCCGGGCGATTCGCGCACCTCCGCATGGGCACGTGACACGGTGATGTCGTCGAGGAAGATGTCGCACTCCGGCGAGCGGCCGATTGTCGTGACGGGGTGCGTGAGCGGGAAGAACTCGCCCGTGCGCCCACCTGCCAACCGCACCGCGAGAGCAGGCCCGAGGCGCGGCATGGGGCCCGGTGGCGTGAGACCCGGGTCGAGGGGCGCGTCGATCGGCCCGGTGAGCTGGGTGGCCTGGGAGGAGTCCGGCATGACCGAGCCGCACGCGCCGCAAAAGCGATCGCCATCGGGCCGCTCGGCCCCGCAGTTGGGGCAGATCACCACTGGCTACTCCGATCTGATGCGGCGTGGGACACGGCACTCCCGTTCGGGGGCGGCCCACTGTAGTCCTGCCCGCGCCAACCCTCAAGTAGTGGTTGAGGTCAGCTCCCCGCGCCGCTGGGCCCGCACCTGGCCCACCGCGATCGCCACGTAGTTGAGGAATGTCAGCACCGACAGGCCCACGGCGCACCAGAAGACCGTGTCCACCCATGTGGCGCTGATCGCGAGGCCCACGGCCACGCAGCCCATGTTGAAGCCCGACGACACCTTCCCCGCGAAGTCGATCTCCATGAGGATGCCCCTGCGCGAGAGCCAGATGAATCCGCCGATGGTGGCGAGGTCACGCACCAGCACTATCGCGATTGCCGGCCATGCGAAGCGATCGAGCAGCAGCAGGCCCACGAGGCCAACCACCATCAGGAGCCGATCTGCGAGCGGGTCGAGGATGCGACCCAGCGGCGTGCGGGCGTCCAGGAGTGCCGCCAGGCGCCCGTCGAGCAGGTCGGTGATGGCCACCGCGCCGAAGAAGATGCCGAGCGGGAACGACGGCCCGTCGGCGAGGACGCACCACACGAGCAGGACCGGCAGGCAGAGGAGCCGCGCGATGGTGATCGCGTTGGGTAGCCACCTGAGGCGCCGCTTGATTCCTGCGCTCACACCTGCTCCGGAAAATCGGGGCGAGAGGATTTGAACCTCCGACCGCCCGGCCCCCAGCCGGGTGCGCTACCAGACTGCGCCACGCCCCGAAGCGCCGCGGAGACTAGCACGGGGCCCACGGCCCTCAGGCGCCCGCGAGGCCGGCCCACAGGTCCCTGATGGCGGCGGCGGCGTCCTGCAGCGGGATCTCCAGCTTCTCCCGCGTGCGGCGCACCTGCACCTCGAGAGGGCCGTCCGGCATGGTCCTCTTGCCCACCGTCACGCGCACCGGACACCCGAGGAGGTCGGCCTCCACGAACTTCTCGCCGGGCCGCAGGCCGGGGCGGTCGTCCAGCACCACCTCGAGCCCGAGGTCCGAGAGTTCATCGAGCAGCGCCCCCGCGTAGGCGCCCTGTTCGCTGTCGGCATCGCCGATGAGCACCATGTGCACGTCGAACGGCGCGATTCCCGTGGGCCAGATGATGCCGTCGTCATCGTTGCCCTGCTCGATGGCCGCCATCGCCACCCGGGCGGGCCCGATGCCGTACGAGCCCATGACGATCACCTGCTCCTGGCCGTTCTCATCCAGGTAGCGCGCGCCGAGGGGCTCCGAGTACTTGGTGCCCAGCTTGAAGATGTTGCCGATCTCGATCACCGGCACCAGGTCCAGCGGGCCGCTGCCATCAATGGCCTGCTCGCCTTCGAGCACCGTGCGGATGTCCGCGGTCTCGGCATCGAAGTCACGGCCGAGCACCACTCCACGCAGGTGGAAGCCGTCGCGGTTCGCGCCGGTCACGTAGTGCCCGGTCTCGAGGCTGGTGTCGGCGATGATGCGAACGGTCGCGGGATCGACGCCCACGGGGCCCAGCGAGCCGGGGTCCGCCCCGAACCACTCGCGGATCTCCTCCGGATGCGCCGCGCGATGCACACCGATGAGGTGGGCGATCTTCTTCTCGTGTACCTGGTGCTCCCCCCGCACGATCGCGAGCACAGGGCCGTCATCGGTCACGAGCACCACGCTCTTCGCAAGGCGGGCCGGCGGCAGGTCGGTGAACGTGCTCAGCTCGTCGATGCTTCCGATGCCCGGCGTGGCGAACTCCTCCGGGGTGGCCGGGGCCTCACCGAACTCCGGCTCAGCCGCAACCGACACCGCGAGCTCCACGTTGGCGGCGTACGCCCCTCCGGGGCTGCGGGCGATCACGTCCTCGCCGGCGGTGCTCGGTGCCATGTACTCGTGGGCCCCGCTGCCGCCCATCATGCCGACGTCGCTCTCCACCCGGTACCAGGTGAGGCCCGAGCGGTCGAAAATGCGTGCGTAGGCCTCGGAGTGCGCCTCGTACGACTTCTCGAGACCCGCCGCGTCCGCGTCGAACGAGTATGAGTCCTTCATCGTGAACTCGCGCACGCGCAGCATGCCGCTCTTGGGTCGCGGCTCGTCACGCAGCTTGGTCTGGATCTGGTACCAGCTCTGGGGAAGGTCGCGGTATGAGCGCAGCTCGCGCGCGGCGTGCCAGGTGATGATCTCCTCGTGCGTCATCCCGAGCACCATCTTGCGGCCACTGCGGTCCTCGAGCCGGAACTGCTCCGAGAGGCCGTAGCGACCGGTTGCCTCCCAGATCTCTGCCGGGTGCATGACCGGCATGAGAAGTTCCTGGGCACCGATGCGGTCCATCTCCTCGCGCACGATCGCCTCGACGCGGGCGATCACGCGGAGCCCCATGGGGGTCACCGTGTAGAGGCCCGCCGCGAGCTGGCGCACCAGCCCGGCACGCACCGAGAGCTTGTGGCTGATGGCCTCCGCGTCGGCCGGGTCGTCGCGCACCGTTGGCCAGAAGCGCCCGTCGAGCCTCCAGGATCCCCGGTACGGCGCCGCGGGCATGCGCCAGCCATCCGCGGGCGTCACGCCGCACTCCCGGCCGGGGCGTACCGGGACTCGACGTATTCCTCGACCATGCGCATGAAATCCTCCGCCAGGGTCGGACCCTCGAGGGTCGCGACCTTCTCGCCGTCCACGTACACGGGCGCACGTGGCTCCTCTCCCGTTCCCGGGAGGCTGATGCCGATGTTGGCTGCCCGGCTCTCGCCCGGGCCGTTGACGATGCAGCCCATGACCGCCACCTGCATGTCCACAACGCCGGGGCGTTCGTCGCGCCATACGGGCATGCGGGCATCGAGGTGCGACTGGATCGCCTGGGCGAGCTCCTGGAAGACGCTGCTGGTGGTGCGCCCGCATCCCGGGCATGCGGTGACCTGGGGACGGAACGAACGCAGCCCCAGGCTCTGCAGGATGTCGAGGCAGGTGTGAACCTCGATGGTGCGGTCCCCGCCCGGCTCAGGGGTGAGGCTGGCCCGGATGGTGTCTCCGATTCCCTCCTCGAGCAGAACCGACAGCGCGGCCGTGGTTGCGATGATGCCCTTCGCACCCATGCCGGCCTCGGTCAGGCCGAGGTGCAGGGGGTAGTCGCATCTGGCAGCCACATCCCGGTATACCGCCACCATCTCCGGCAGGCGGCTGACCTTGCACGAGATGATGATGCGATCATGCGGCAGGCCGATCTCCTCGGCCGCCTCCGCCGACGTGAGCGCACTCTGCACCATCGCCTCGCGCAGCACCTCCGACCCCGAGCGGGGCTCCGCACGCCGGGAGTTCTCCTCCATCAGCGCATCAAGGAGCTCGGGGTCCAGCGAACCGGCGTTGACCCCGATGCGCACCGGCTTGCCGTGGTCGATCGCGGCCTCGATCATCGTGGCGAAGTTGCGGTCATGACGCGCACCGCGGCCCACATTGCCCGGGTTGATCCGGAACTTTGCGAGTGCATCCGCCGTCTCGGGGAACTCGCGCAGCAGGGTGTGCCCGTTGAAGTGGAAGTCGCCCGCCAGGGGCACCTCCACCCCATGGTCATCGCGCAGGCGGTCCACGATCTCCGGAACTTTCGCGGCCGCGTCACGATTGTTGACGGTGATGCGCACCACTTCGGAGCCGGCATGGGCAAGCTCGGCCACCTGGGCGGCGGTGGCGACGGCGTCCTTGGTGTCGGTGTTGGTCATTGACTGCACCACCACCGGCTCGCCGCCGCCGATCGGCACGCCGCCCACGAGGCATCGCGCGCTGATTCGTCGGGGCGTCTCCACGGGCCGGGAGTGTAGCGGCCCGGGCCGGGCCTACCTCAGCTGGAAGCCCTCGCCGGTGAGCTTGCCGATGTCGTTCTGCAGGGCGAACACGAACACCACCAGGATCACGGCCCAGCCGACCATGGCCGACCGCTCATAGACCTTGGTGCTGATCGGGGAGCCCTTGAGCTTCTCGAGGATGGCGAACAGGATGTGCCCGCCATCGAGCGGGAAGATCGGCAGCAGGTTGAAGATGGCCAGCACGAGGCTGATGAGCCCGATGAACCTCAGGATCTCCATGAGGCCATCGCCAGCGACCTCGTTGTACACCGCGCCGATCGCCACGACGGAGCCCACCTGGTCGCGGGCCTCCTCGCTCGTGAAGAGCTGTCCTATCCCCTTGGCGTTCTCCTCGATGAGGAACCACGTGTACCTGCCGGCGGTCGTCACCCCGCCGACGGGGCCCTCGGACATCCGCTCTCCGGGCACCTGCTGGAACTGCACGCCGAGTCGCCCGACGGTGCGTCCCTGGAGGTCCTCGGCGCGGGCCAGCGTGACGGTGCGCGTCTGCACGGCGCCCTCGCTGCGATAGGTCACCTTCACCGGCTGCCCCGGGTTTGCCTGCAACTCGGCGCGGGCCTTCTGGATGCCCTCCTCGCCCGTCATGCGCACGCCGTTCACCGCCAGCAGCTGGTCGCCGGCGGCGATGCCGATGGCCGCCGCGGGGCTGCCGGGGGTCACCTGATCCACCGCGTTGGTGGCCTGGAAGGTGGGCATGCCGATCCAGAAGTAGAGGGCGAAGCACAGGAACGCCACGACCAGGTTCACGAAGGGCCCCGCGAAGATGGTGGCGACCTTCTTCCAGGTCTTCGCCGCGTAGTAGGCGCGTGGAACCACCTCGGGGGGCAGTTCCTCGTCGCGCGTCATTCCGGTGATCTTCACGTAGCCGCCAAGCGGCAGCCAGCCGATGCCGTACTCCGTCTCGCCGCGACGGAACTTGGCCAGCGGACGGCCGAAGAAGATCGAGAACTTCTCCACCCGCATGCCGCACCACTTGGCCACGATCATGTGGCCCGCCTCGTGCACCAGCACGAGGAACATGAGGATCAGGATGAACGCCAGGATGTTCCAGCCCAGGCTCACGCCGCCCCCCCGATCGTGAGGGCTGCGTCACGGGCAGCGGCGTCTGCCTGGAGAACGGCCTCGAGCGAGTCCGCGGGGCCCGTCTCGACCACGTCCAGCGCATGCGCGACCGACCGGGGGATGTCCATGAACCCGATGCGCCCCTCGAGGAAGGCCCCTACGGCAACCTCGTTCGCGGCGTTGAGGATGGCCGGCGCCGTGCCTCCCGCCCGCCCTGCCTCGCGTGCGAGGCGCAGGCATGGGAAGGCCTCTTCATCCGGCTCCTCGAACGTGAGGCTCATGCCGGCCAACGGCATGTCGTCGCGCGGGGGAGGCGCCTCAGGCCACCGGAGGGCGTGGCCGATTGGCACGCGCATGTCGGGAGGCCCCATGTGCGCAAGGACGCTGCCGTCGTCCAGCCGCACCATGGCGTGGATCATCGACTGCGGGTGCACCACCACCTCGATGTCGTCATACGGGAGGCCGAACAGGTGATGTGCCTCGATGACCTCGAGGCCCTTGTTCATCATGGTGGCGGAATCGATGGTGATCTTGGCGCCCATGTCCCAGGTGGGATGCGCGAGGGCGTCGGAGGGCACAACCGCCTCGAGGTCGGCTGCGGCGCGCCCGCGGAAAGGGCCGCCTGATGCCGTGAGGATGCTGCGGCGAACACGCCATCGATCGACGCCCTCGAGCAGTTGGAACAGCGCCGAGTGCTCACTGTCCACCGGCACGAGGCCGGCGCCCGTGCGAGCGCGAACGGCCGCGACGAGATCACCCCCGGCGACGAGCGACTCCTTGTTCGCCAGCGCGACGGGGATGCCCCTGCCGAGGGCGGCAAGCGTGGGTGGCAGCCCCGCGGCCCCCACAAGCGCATTCAGCACGATGTCCGGCTGCGCAGAATCGATCAGGTCGCCCAGGTCGGGCGTATGGGTAACCGTGCCCCCGCCAGCTGCGGCGGCGGTGAATGCAACCCCCCGCGCGGCGGCTTGCACGCTCATCTCATCGACCCGCGTTCCGCACGCGAGGCCCACGCACTCCATGTCGGGAGCGGCGTCGATGACATCGAGGGCCTGGACGCCGATGGACCCGGTGGAGCCCAGGATGAGCACGCGCTTCACGTGGCCGACGGTATCACCGCACCCGGCGCGCGGCGGCGGCTTCAGGCCCGCGCCAACGTGGTCACGTGCGCGCCTGCGTCGGGAGGTCCTGAGCGGTCTCGCAGAAGGCCGCCACCAGGTCTGCGGCGGCCTCGAGATCGGCCGGATCACAGGTCTCGACCACCTGGTGCACGTACCGCGTGGGAATCGATACGCATCCCGCGAGGGCACCGTCGCCCGCGAGCTGCAGCTCGCGCGTATCCGTGCCGCCACGACTCATGATCTCCACCTGGGTCGGGATTCCCCGATCCACCGCGATGCGCTCGAGGTGATCGATGACCACCCGCGGCACGATGACGCCGGAGTCATAGGCCTTGATCGCCGCGCCGCCGCCGACCGTGGTCACCTGCTCGTGCGGCTTGGCGCCCGGCCCGTCGTTGGCGAGGGTGATGTCGATCGCCAGCCCGATGTCGGGACGCAACCGCTGGGCCGCCACGCGGGCCCCGCGCAGGCCCACCTCCTCCTGGGTGGTGGCCACGGCAACCACCTCGCACGCATGCCCGGCCAACCGCCGTACTGCCTGGATCATCACGTAGAGACCTGCACGGTTGTCGAGGCTCTTGCAGGTGACCAGATCGCCGAGCCGTGCGAACGTGCGCTCGCGCGTGACGGGATCGCCCTTCCGCACCAGCTCGCGCACGCGGTCGGCGGGGAGTCCGACGTCGATGAAGTGGTCGTCCGGCTTGGGCAGGGCCTTGCGCTCCTCCGGCGTCATGATGTGGATGGGCTTTGCCCCCATCACCCCGAGCAGGTCCTCTGCCCCGTGGACGATCACGCGCTGCGCCACCTTGGTCTTGGGGTCGAAGCCCCCGAGCGGGATGACCCTGATGAAGCCGTGGTCGTCCACGTGCGTCACCATGAATCCGAGCTCGTCCATGTGAGCGGCGAGCATCACGCGCGGGCCCCCTCCCCCACGCCGGACGGCGGCCACGCTGCCCATGGGGTCAACCGAGATCTCGTCGACGTGCGGCTCGAGTTCCGCGATGACCACCTCCCGTATGCGTTCCTCCCGGCCCGGTGCGCCGGGCGTCTCGCACAGGCGGGCGAGCAGATCGAGGTCGAGGGCATCGATGGGCATCAGAGAACCATCCAGGTCGTGAGGAAGTAGCCGGCCAGCGAGGCGAACAGCAGCGAGTCGAAGCGATCGAGCACCCCGCCATGGCCCCCGAGGATCTTCCCGGAGTCCTTCACCCCGACATCCCGCTTGATCATGGACTCGAAGAGATCACCGGCGTACGCGGCCAGGCAGATGGCGAGCCCGATGATGATCGACTGCCACCAGGAGATCCAGTTCATGTAGAGCCCGGCGAACCACACGGCGGCGGTACCCCCGATGAGCCCGCCCACGAACCCCTCCCAGGTCTTGTTGGGAGACGTGCGCGGGGCGATCGGGCGACGCCCCCACGCGCGGCCGGAGAAGTACGACGCGGTGTCGAACACCCACACGCCCACCAGCAGGTTCACGATCGCCCCGGCTCCGTCGGGCAGGTCGCGCGTGAGCACCAGCACCCCCGCCGGCAGGGCCACGTACATCGCGCCCATCAGGATCATGGCCACGCGGCCGGTGATGCGCTCGCGGTCCCCCATGGTGAGCGCCGCAACGGCGGACAGGATGAGGCCGGCGGCAAGCGCGAACAGCAGGCCCCGCTCGGCCGGTGATGCCGCCCACGCGAGCACGACCGCAAGCACGGCGGTTGCATACCCGGCCCACTGCAGGTGGCGGGGCACCGCGCAGAGGGCGTAGAACTCGAACAGGGCCGCCAGGGCCACCGCGAGCGCGAACGCCGCGAAGACCGGCCCGCCGAAGTAGACGGCGGCGAGGATCACCGCGATGCCGGGGATCGCCACGAATACGCGGCTCATCATCGTGCGCCAAACCTCCTGCTGCGGGACGAATACTCCCGGAACGCCTCGGCGAGGTCGTCGGGCCCGAAGTCCGGCCAGAGCCGTTCGGAGAACACCAGCTCGGCGTACGCCGACTGCCACAGCAGGAAGTTCGAGAGCCGCTCCTCCCCGCTGGTGCGGATGATGAGTTCGGGGTCGCGCATATCGGGCGCGTACATGAAGCGTCCGAACTCCTCATCAGGGGCCCCGGGCGGGGCCTCCGCCACGAACCGGCGGGCGGCGTCCACGATCTCGGCGCGCCCCCCATAGTTCATCGCGATGAACAGGCGCATTCGATCATGACGGGCAGTCATGGCCTCGGCGTCGGCGATCTTGCGCTGCAGGCGTTCGTCGAGATCGTCGAGGCGGCCGATGAAGCGGATGGAGACGCCCTCGGCGTCGAGGTCGGGGACCTCGCGATCGATGAGCTCCGAGAACAGCACCATGAGGTCGTCCACCTCGGCTGCGGGCCTGTTCCAGTTCTCGGTGGAGAACGAGAACACGGTCAGGTCGCGCACGCCCATGTCCCCGGCGGCGCGAACGACCCGGCGCAGCGCCTTGGCGCCGGCCCGGTGGCCCGCGGCCGTCGGGAGGCGGCGACGCCGTGCCCACCTGCCGTTGCCATCCATGATGATGGCGACCGACTCGGGCACCCCGGCCGGGGGACCGACCGGTGCATGCGAGGTGCGTGTGCCGAGCGCGGCGCGCACGGCACGAAGGCGCGACATGAACGCCATCACACCTCCATGATCTCGGCCTCCTTGCGGGCGAGCATCTCGTCGACCGCCTTCACCTCGGCATCGGTGAGCTTCTGCACCTCGTCCTGCGCGCGGCCGAGGTCGTTCTTCGACACCTCGCCGTCCTTCTCGGCGCGCTTGAACTCGTTGAGCACGTCGCGGCGCACATTGCGCACGGCCACCCGGGCCTCTTCCGCCATGCGGTGGGCCACCTTCACGAGTTCCTTGCGGCGTTCCTCGGTCAGCTGCGGCAGCGGAAGGCGGATCGTGTTGCCGTCATTGCTCGGCGTGAGCCCCAGATCGGACTCCATGATCGCCCTCTCGATGTCGGGAATCATGGTCTTGTCAAACGCCTGGATCGTGAGGAGCCGTGCCTCGGGGGCGTGGATCTTTGCCAGCTGGGGCAAGGGCGTTGGCGCGCCGTAGGCATCCACCTGGATGCGGTCGAGCAGGGAGGTCGTTGCCCGGCCGGTGCGCAGCGCGGCGAACTCGTTGCCCAGGTTCTTCACCGCGCCCTCCATGCGGCGCTTGGCGTCGGCGATGCGCTCGTTCATGCTGCCCCTCCCCCTCCGGCCCCATCGGGACCGCTCACGATCGTGCCCACGTGCTCTCCATCAAGCAGCCGGCCGAGGTTGCCCTCGTCCTGCATGTTGAAGACCAGCAGTGGGAGGTCATTGTCCATGCACAGGGTGAGCGCCGTGGCGTCCATGACCGCGAGGCCGCGCTCGATCACCTCCATGTGCGTGATGCGGGGAATCAATGTCGCCGACGGGTCCTCACGCGGGTCGGCGGTCATCACCCCCTCCACGTTGTTCTTCGCCATCAGGATGCACTCGGCACCGATCTCCAGGGCGCGCAGCGCCGCGGTGGTGTCGGTGGTGAAGAACGGATTCCCGGTGCCCGCCGCGAAGATGACCACCCTCTTCTTCTCGAGGTGGCGGATCGCGCGGCGCCGGATGTAGGGCTCGGCCACCTCCTGCATTGCGATGGCCGACTGGATGCGCGTGGTGAGCCCCAGCTTCTCCAGTGCATCCTGGATGGCCAGGGCATTGAGCATGGTTGCGATCATGCCCATGTAGTCGGCGGTGGCGCGGTCCATTCCGCTGGCCGCCCCGATGACCCCGCGGAAGATGTTGCCCGCACCCACCACCACGGCGACCTCGACGTCGCGGTCCGTCGCGCCCTTCACCACGCGGGCAACGCCGGCGATCTGGTCCGGGTCGATGCCGTACCCCTGATCGCCCATCAGCGCCTCGCCCGAGAGCTTCAGGAGCACCCGGGACCAGGCGGCCTGCCCACCCGCCTCCGCGCCTGCGGAGACGGGCCCGGGCTGATCGCTACTCACCAAGCTGATAGACCGTGAACCGCCGGATGGTGATGTTCTCGCCGAGCTCCGACGAGGCCTCCGCCCGCAGCTCCTCCATGGTGCGCTGCTTCTTCTCGGTGGCGTCGCGGAAGAACGGCTGCTCGAGCAGGCAGATCTCGCTCAGGTGCTTGGCGAGCTTGCCCTCCACGATCTTCTCGCGGGCGTTCTCGGGCTTGTCCTTGGCCTGCTCGGCGTAGACCTCGCGCTCGCGCGCCTTGTACTCCTCGGGCACGTCGTCGGCAGAGACGTACTCGGGCTTCATGGCGGCAACGTTCAGGGCCACGTCACGCGCGAACTGCTGGAAGCGATCCGTGCGTGCGACGAAGTCGGTCTCGCAGTTGACCTCGACGATCACGCCGAGCTGCCCACCCTGGTGGATGTAGCTGGCGACCGTACCCTCGTTGGCAGCGCGACCGGAGCGGCCGGCCGCAGCGGCGAGGCCCTTCTTGCGGAGGAGGCTCGTGGCCTCCTCGAGGTCGCCACCGGTCTCGGTGAGGGCCTTCTTGCAGTCCATCATGCCGGCGCCGGTCTTCTCGCGAAGCTCCTTCACGAGCGCGGCGGGAATCTGTGCGGTGCTCATCCGGCACTCCCCTCGGTCTCGGCCTGGGCCTCTTCGGCGACGGCGTCCGCCGCCAGTTCCGATGCGGCGGCGTCGAGCACCGCGTTGGCCTCGGCGGTCTCGGCCTGGGCCACCTCGGCCTGGACCTCCTGCACGATGGCCTCGGCGGCCATGGCCACGGCGGCGTCCGCCTGCTCGACGGCCGCGATCTCGTCGGCTGCGGGCGCAGCTGCTGCCGCGGCTGCCGAACGCGACTCCCCGCGTGCCGCGCGCGCGGCGTCGGGGTCGCCGGCGGCCAGGGCGGCCGCGGCGGCGGCGCGTGCCTCCTCGTACCCGCCCTGCGGGTCGAGGCCCTTGCCCTCGCGGATGCCATCGGCGATGACCGAGAGCACGAGCGAGCACGAGCGGATGGCGTCGTCGTTGCCCGGAATGACGTAGTTCGCCTCGTCCGGGTCGCAGTTGGTGTCGACCAGGCCGATCACCGGGATGCCGAGGCGGTTGGCCTCGCGCACGCCGATGGACTCCTTGTTGAGGTCCACGATCACCACGGCGTCCGGACGGCGCTGCATCTCCGCCACGCCTCCGAGGTTGGCCTCGAGCTTCACGAGCTCGGCCTCTGCGGCGAGGCGCTCACGGGTGGGAAGCAGGGCAAGCTGGCCCCCGGCCTTCTGCGCGCGCAGCTCGTGCAGGCGGCGGATGCGCTGGCTGATGGTGGACCAGTTCGTGAGGAGGCCCCCAAGCCAGCGGTGCGACACGTAGGGCATGCCGGCCCGGATGGCCTGCTCGCGCACGGAGTCGCGGCACTGCTTCTTGGTGCCCACGAACATGATCGTGCCGCCGCGCTCGGACACGTTGCGGGAGAAGGTGTGGGCCTTCTCCAGCAGGTCGAGCGTCTGCTGCAGGTCGATGATGTAGATGCCACTGCGCTCGCCGAAGATGAAGCGCTTCATCTTGGGGTTCCAGCGACGGGTCTGGTGGCCGAAGTGAACTCCGGACTCCAGCAACTGCTTCATGGTGACGACGGACACGCGTCACGTCTCCTTGATCGGTTGGGTCGGAATCCCGGGTGCATCCGGGGGGAACCGGCCCAGCCGGTCACCGCCCCCCGGATCCTCGCGCCCGGGGTCGGGTACGTGGATCGGCCCCGGAGATCGGGGCCTCCCGGGGATACTAGCCTGACCCGCCCTCACGGGCACGAGCTTCGTCGAGCGCGTGCTGAAGGTCCTGGGGTAGCGCGCTTTCGAACGCCATGTGCTCACCCGTCATCGGGTGGTCGAACC
>JBIIJJ010000176.1:0-3918 GCA_044233875.1 Miltoncostaeaceae bacterium
CCATGGCTCGACGGCAACCACACCAACTTCGGCAAGGTCGTGGCGGGACAGGATGTCGTGGACGCCATCGGCACCTGCGCCACCGGTGCCAACGACAAGCCCGTCGATGAGCAGCGCATCAACTCGGTGCGCATCGAAGTCGCCTAGCACTATTTCGGGCCCTGCGCCATCTTTCGCGCAGGGCCCGATCGCATCTAGGATGACCCACGACTCGACCCCCAGCGGAGACCGATGACGACTTCACTGACCCAGCTCGCAGAACTCGTTGACCACGGCGAGTTCCGGACCCTTCTCCAGCGCGGCCAGGAGGTGGGCTTCCTCTCGATCGAGGATGTCGCCGAGATGCTCGACGCCCTGGGCGTCGATGCCGGGCTGGCAGAGGACATCTACCAGCAGCTCGACGAGGCGGGAATCGAGCTGCTCGAGCCCACGGAAGCCGCGTCGCGCATGGCCGACATCGCGGAGCAGGCCGACAGGCCGCGCCGCCAGGCCACCGTCGAGCAGACCACCGACGCCCTGCAGTTGTTCCTGAAGGACATCGGGCGCGTCCCGCTGCTCACTGCCGCGCAGGAAGTCGACCTCGCCAAGCGCATCGAGTCCGGCGACCAGACCGCCAAGACGCAGATGGTCGAGGCCAACCTGCGCCTGGTGGTGTCGATCGCCAAGGGCTACCGCGGTCGCGGCCTGCCGTTCCTCGACCTCATTCAGGAGGGCACGCTTGGCCTGGTGCGCGCGGTCGAGAAGTTCGACTGGCGCCGCGGATTCAAGTTCTCAACGTACGCCACGTGGTGGATCCGTCAGGCGGTCACCCGCGCGCTGGCCGACAAGGGACGCACCATCCGGATCCCGGTGCATGTGGTGGAGAAGCTCAACCAGATCAGCCGCGCGGAGCGCACCCTGGTCGGCCAGCTCGGTCGCGAGCCCACCGCCGAGGAAATCGGCGCCGTGGCCGGCCTGCCCGCTTCTGAGGTCGAGGACATCCTCCGCAGCGCCCAGCCGATCGTGTCGCTCGAGAAGCCGGTCGGCGAGGATGAGGAGAGCGAGTTCGGCCGCTTCCTCGCCGACGAGACCAGCATCGCACCCGAGGTGGCTGCCGAGCAGGCGCTGCGGGACGAGGCCCTGCGCGATGTGCTCGACCAGCTCTCCTACCGCGAGCGCCGCGTGCTCGAGCTGCGCTATGGGCTGGGTGGCGAGAAGCCGCGCACGCTCGATGAGCTCGGCCGCATGTTCAACGTGACCCGCGAGCGCATCCGCCAGGTGGAGCACCAGTCGCTGCAGAAGCTGGCGAGCATGGCGGAGGCGAACCGCCTCTCATAGGCCCGGCGCCGCGCCGGTCGACCCCGCCTAGTTCAGCAGGGGGTCGTCCGGGGCGGTGGCCATGAGCCGGTACGACCCACCGCTGCGCGCCAGGACCGTGCGCCAGAGCGCGGTGGGCTCATCGGTGAAGATGTCTCCTGCCTCGGGGTCCGCATCGATCCAGGCATCCTGGGCGATCTCGGCTTCCAGCTGTCCACCGCCCCACCCCGCGTAGCCCCCGAAGGCGCGTGCGCGCTGCATTGCGGGTGGCTGGGCACCGTTCTCGACCGACTCCGGATCGAGGATGCCCACCGAGCCGAAGGTGATCCCGCCGGCGGCGGCGATGTCGTCGAACTCCGCGAGCACGATGACCGTGCCCGGCTGCACCGGGCCCCCGCGGTACACGCGCGACCCGTCGCTGATGACCGTGGAGAGGGGCTCGGGCAGCGCCTCGGACGCCGCCACCTCCATGGGATCGTTCAGCACGATGCCCAGGGCACCCTCGTCGGCATGCTCGAGTACCAGGACGACCGCCCGACGGAAGTTGGGGTCGTCGTCGAGGTGCGGGGCGGCCACGAGCAGGCGCCCCCGCCTCCAACGCGGATCGCTCACGTGCCCGCGCCCATCAGGCGCGCCACGGGCCGCCTACTGGAGGGCGGCGCGGCGGCGGCGGTTGTGAACCGTGTTGTAGATGCCGCCGGCGATGATGAGCACGACCCCCGCGAACAGGCCTGCCCAGAAGACCCCGTAGTGCTGCCAGAGGACGCGGCCGACATCCTCGAACGCGAAACCGAGCTGGAACCACACGAGGCCCACGATGATGAGGAAGGCGCCCAGCGTGAACGGCCAGACAATCGGGAGGCCCGATTCATCCTTATCGTCATGCGCCATCAGGCCCTCCAGGTGGTTCGCGTCCGTGACGCTGGCCAAGATACCAGTGGCCGCGGCGACCGGCGCATGCCCGCAGGGGCATAGGGCCCCCTCACGCGGGCGGATCGTCCCCTGACGATATTGCGCGCGCCACGCGGCGCTCGCGCGCGTCGACGGCGAAGAAGCCTCCCGCCGATCGGTACAGGCGCGCAGGCCGGCCGCGCCCCTCGGCACGCACCTGGCCCGACTCCTCCACGACCCCTGCCCTCAGGACGTCACGCCGGAAGTTGCGGGCATCGAGAGCGCGCCCGAGCAGCACCTCGTATACCGCCTGCATCTCACCGAGGGTGAACAGGTCCGGCAGCAGGTTCACCGCAACGGGGGCGTATGCGGTCTTGGCCCGCAGCCGCTGCAGGCCGTAGCCCACCACGGCGTCCTGCCCGGGCGCGAGCGACGGCAGGTCGTCGTGCGCGAACCAGCGCACCTCGGCCACATCCTCACCGGGTGAGATCGGATGCCGTCCCGCGTCGATAAGGGCCAGGTAGGCGACGGCCACCTCTTCCCCACCCCTGTCGAAGGTGTACAGCTGCTCCACCGCAATACCGCGCACACCGGACATGGCCTCCACCGCTCCGGCTGCGGCGTGCTCCAGTACCCCGCCACCCCCCGGCCCTGCGACGGGCAGCGACCACGTGCCCCCGCCCACCCGACCGAGCAGCACCTCGAGCCGGCCGTCGAGCACCGTGAACACCGCGGTCTCGATGCGCACCCTCACGCCGCGCGATCCTCGCGTTCGACCATGCCCTGAAGGCCGAGCAGGTTGTTATCGAGCCAGCCGAGGGCCACCCACCGCGTGAGCGCCTCAGGCGTGGCAAGCGCGGCGTCGGGGGGCCACGCGGTGTCGATGGCCCTGAGCATTGCGGGCCCGTCCCCGGGGGCGGCAGCATGGCTGGCCCGGGCCGCCTGCGCCATGGCCGACTGGGCACGCCGACCGATGTCCACAGCCTCGCCGGGGTCGGACGCGGGACCGAAATGGCTCACGTAGAGGCGCGTGGCACCGAGGGCATCGAGGCGATCGAGGCTGTCGAGAGCGGCATCGATGTCGTACTCCGGCGGCGGGATCGACGGATAGATCTCCCCACCCCCCATCTGCACCCCCACGGCATCGCCCGCGAACACGATGCCCTCTCCCTCGTCGAGAAGCGCCATGTGATGACGCGCGTGACCGGGAGCCCACACCGCCCTCAGCGCGCGACCACCACCGAGGGGGATCGCGTGCCCATCATCTGCCTCGACGATCCGGTGCACGGCGACCGGCTCGAGGCCGCCCATCACGGGCGCGAGTCGACCGAACAGGGCGTGAGTGCCGGCGACGAGCCGATCGGGCTCGGCGAGATGGCGCGCGCCGCGCGGGTGCACGACAACGCGCGCATTCGGGAACATGCGGGCCAGGTCGCCCGCGGCGCCGCAGTGGTCCAGATGCACATGGGTGAGCACGATCCATGCGAGGTCATCCGACCCCACCCCCGCCTCGTGCACCGCATCGGCCACCGTGGCCGCACTGGTCTGCGCCCCGCAATCGATGAGCGCCGGCTGCTCCGAACGGATCAGGTGCACGCCGGTCATGCCCGGGATGCCCGCCAGGAGGGTGTCGATCTGGACGACGTCGCCGGGGTGCAGGTCCATGCGCACGAGTGTCGCATACCCTTGGCGCATGGCGAATGAGAGAGAGGCCGCCTGGGCGGCAGCAGG
>JBIIJJ010000177.1:0-3859 GCA_044233875.1 Miltoncostaeaceae bacterium
CCTGCTGGCGTGGCTGCGTCGTCCTGCAGCCTGCGGGCCATGGCGCGGGCCGGCCGCGGGCCTGGTGGCCATCTCGGTGGCCGCAGCGCTGGGGTTGGCCGGTCCGGTGGGCGTCGCGGTGCCCATTGCCCTGCTCGGCTCGCTTCTGCTCACGGCCACATCGGGGCGCCGCTGGGGTTCGCTGGGAATGGTCGCGATCACCATCACGGCTCTCATCGGTGCCGAGCGCGGGGGTGCCCCGATGGGCGGCGACGGCACCACGGAGGCCATCGCCCACATCATGGTGACGCTCGCGCTCTTCGGGGGCTTCACGCTGCTCCTGGGGGGCTACCGATCAGCTGGGGCGGCCACGTCCCGGCCCGTCGCCACGACCGCGCTGCTCTTCGCGGGGATGATGCTGGTCGCCGGCATCGCCGGCGTCGCGTCCAACGAGGTGGTCGTAACGGAGAACTCGCCCCTCGTCATCGCGGGGGTCTTCACGACGGTGTCGGCCTTGGGGCTGTTGATCCTGCGGAGGGCGCGCCCGGTGGAGAAAGGCCTGCAGCGACGGGGGTTCCTGCTCGCCATGGGCGCGGGCGGCCTCTACGCGCTCAACCTCGCGCTGCTGTTCGCCGCGATGCCACTGATCGGCGCCGGGGCCGCCACCGCGCTCGGGATGATCAGCCCGCTGCCGGTGGTGGTGCTCTCCATCATCTTCCTGGGGCTACGACCCACCTGGTGGGTCGGCGGTGCGGTGCTCATCATCGTGGTGGGGGCCCTCGTGGCAGCCCTGGGGTCCCTCGATGACCCCGCGGGCATCGCACTTGCGGTGCTCTCGGCCGTGGCGTTCGGCGGCTCGGTCGTGATTACCCGTGCAGCACTGCGCTCAGCGGGAATCCTGGATGTCGCGCTGGTGTCGGCGGCCACCGCGGCGGTGCTGGCGCTGGTGATGGGCGCGATCATCAGTGGACCATCGACCCTCCTGCTGTCGCAGCAGGAGATCCGCGTCATCGCCCTTGCCGCGCTGGGCGCCCAGCTGGTGCCGATACTCGGGCGGACCTGGGCGCTTCAGCACATGGGCACCGATCTGGTGGGGGCAGAGGGAGTGCTCGCTCCCGCCACCACCGCCCTGCTGTCGTTCTGGTTGATCAGCCCAGCCAGCAGCGCGTCCCAGTGGGTGGGGCTGGTGATCATCGGTGCCGGCGCCGTGCTTGCGGCGCTTGCCGCGGGTCGGGTGCCGCGCACCACGGCGATGGGGCGGCGCCGATCCCGGAGCAGCGTCTAGCGACCCGCGGAACCCAACCTCTCGAGCGCAGCGGCCACGGCAGCCTCGTCCTCGAACACGATCTCCACGACCACGGTGCCCTTGGCACCGGTCTTCACGCGCACCGGGGCCTCGAAGGCGCCGGCAAAGGTGTCGATGGCCTCGTCGGCGATACCGGGGGCGGGTCGGCTGCGACGGGCCGCGGTGCCCGGCTCATCGGTGTTCTCACGTGCCAGGGCCTCCGTGGCGCGCACGGAAAGTCCCTGCTCAGAAGCCTGTTTTGCCACCGAGCGCCGTCGCTTGGCGCCGTCAGCCATCAGGATCGCCCGGCCATGCCCCTCGGTGAGGGTGCCGTCCACCAGCAGCTGCTGCACGTCGTCGGGCAGCTCGAGCAGGCGGATGAGGTTGGCCACCGACGACCGGCTGCGGCCCACGCTGCGGGCCACGTCTGCCTGGGACTGGCCGAAGTCCTCCACCAGCGCCGCCAGCGCCTGCGCGGTGTCGATGGGGTCGAGATCCTGGCGAACGAGGTTCTCGACCAGGCCCACCTCGAGGCGCTGGCGCTCGTCCGCGTCGCGCACCACCGCCGGGATTGACTCCAGGCCGGCGGCCTGGGCTGCCCGCCAACGGCGCTCGCCCGCGATCAGCTCGTAGCCGCCGCCATCAAGTGCCCGAACCACCACGGGCTGGATGAGCCCCGTGCTGGCGATGCTCTCGGCCAGGGCCGCAAGCGCCTCGGGGTCGATGGTGCGGCGCGGCTGCGCGGCGTTGGGGCGAATCTGGGCGACCTCGAGCACCAGCAGGCCCTCCCCCGACGCCGTGGTGGCCGGGGCGGGTGCATCCGCGCCGGAGGAGCCAACGGGCGGGGCGGCCACGACAGGGGCGTCGCCCAGCAGGGTGGACAGGCCGCGGCCCAGCCGCGCCGATGACTTCTTCTCACCCACGGCGGACGACCTCCTTGGCCACCTCGAAATAGGCATCCGCAGCCGCGCAGTGCGGGTCGTAGCGGATGACGGGCTCGCCGAACGACGGCGACTCGGTAACGCGCACGTTGCGGGGCACGACGGTGTCGAACACCAGCCCCGGGAAGTGGGTGCGCACCTCGTTGATGACCTCGCCGCTGATGCGGGTGCGTGGGTCATGCATGGTCATGAGCAGGCCGCTCACCACCAGCGCGGGGTTGAGGCGTGCGCGGATCTCCCCGATGGTCTCCATGAGCCGCGAGAGGCCCTCCAGTGCGTAGTACTCGCATTGGACGGGCACGATGAGCCTGTCGGCCGCCACCAGGGCATTGATGGTGACGAGGTCGAGCGACGGTGGGCAATCCACGAACACGTACGGGTAGTCGGCTGCCGAGGGCGCCAGCGCCGACTTCATGAGGCCCTCCCGGCCCTCACGATCCACCATCTCAACCGCGGCGCCCGCCAGGTCGGCGTTCGCCGGCACGAGGTCGAGGTTCGGAACCACCGTGGGCATGCGTGCCGAGGCAACCGATGCCCCGTCGAGGAGCACATCGGCCATGGTGAGGGCGTCGGCGGCAGGCCGGGCTCCCGCCAGGACGCCGCTCGTGGCGTTGGCCTGGGGGTCGGCATCCACCAGCAGCACGCGGTTGCCGGCCTCGGCGAGGCACGCGGCGATGTTCACGGTGGACGTGGTCTTGCCCACCCCGCCCTTCTGGTTGGCCACGGCGTAGATCACGCGAGGGGCCTCTTGGCTGCCATTCCGGGGCGCCTGGGATACCGCGGGGGTGTCTCTCCGGTCTTCATCCACACCGAAAAGTACCTGCTCACGCCGGGAAAAGGTGTGACATCAATGTCAGGGGTCGCAGACAGCCCCAGCTCATCAGCCGCCACGCGGGCTGCGTCGACATCATCCGTGTCCCGCCGCCCGCGCCACGCAACCAGCGCCCCCCCAGGGGCCAGGAGAGGAGCGGCAAGCTCCATGACCACGGGCAGCGATCCGAGCGCCCGGGCCGTGACGAGGGGGTATCGGTCGCGCTCATCACGCGCGAGGGTCTCGCTTCGTTCCGCCACCACGCGCACATTAGGGAATCGGGCCCCCGCCCGGCGCAGCCAGTCGGCCTTGCGGCCCTCGCTCTCCACCAGGGTTACGGATGCCGCCGGCAACGCCGCCGCCAGCACCAGCCCGGGGAACCCGCCTCCGCTCCCCAGGTCGGCAATGGAGGAGGCCTCCCGAACCTGCGGCACCAGCAGGCCACTCAGCGAATCGATGATGTGAACCGACACGGCCTGATCGAGGTCGGTGACCGATGAGAGGTTCTGGGGCTCGGCACGCATGTCCACGAGCACGCCGGCCAGTTGGTGCGCTACGTCGCGTGGCACAGGCACACCGATCGATGCAGCACGATCGGCGATCAGATCAGCCACCTGCGCAGGGGATGAGTTGGACGATGCGTGTTTCACGTGAAACACCTCACGGAAGTCCTGTCGCTCGGGTGGAGGCGTTTCACGTGAAACGCCGTGCGCCTATTCGGCGGCAGGCACCACCACGATGCGGCGACGGGGCTCCTCGCCCTCGCTGCGGGTCTCCACATCGGCGCGATCAACCAGCGCCATGTGCACGGTGCGACGATCCATGGCGCTCATGGGCTCGAGC
>JBIIJJ010000178.1:0-3854 GCA_044233875.1 Miltoncostaeaceae bacterium
GAGATGTGCTCGAGCTCGCCGCCCTCGGCCACGAACAGCTCCACCACGGTGGATGCATGCACGGCGCCGTCGAGGTCGGGGGAGAGGTAGCGGTCGATCACCGTGGCGCTTGCGCCCTCCTCCACGATCACGAGGGTGCGGCCGAACACGCGGCCGGTGGCCCCGGTGGCGGTGAGGATCGCCTCGATGGGGATCTCCACCTTCACGCCGCGGGGCACGTAGACGAAGGTGCCGGCATCCCAGCCCGCGGCGTTGATGGCACCGGGCCGGTCGTCGAAGCCCGCGAGCGAGTAGAGGCGATCGCGCACGAGGTCCTCATGCGCGGCAAGGGCCTCGCCGAGCTCGGACACGATCACGCCATCCGGAAGCTCCACGATCTCGGCCGGGGCCGGGGCGCCGTCGATGAAGGCCAGGCGGGCGGCACGGCCGGACGCCGCCGGGAGGGTGACGGTGCCGCTGGCGCTGCCACCCTCAGCGGAGTCGCCGTTCATGCCGAGGTCGGCCGGCGGCGTGAACCGCCACTCCTCCTCGGTTCCCGTGAGCGCCGGCAGTGCATCGAGTGCGGCTGTTGCAGCAGAGCGGGCCTCGGTGGCCCAGGCCGGTGCATCAGCCAATGGAGCCCTCCATCTGCAGCTCGATCAGGCGGTTCAGCTCCACCGCGTACTCCATGGGAAGTTCCTTGGCGATGGGCTCGATGAACCCGCGCACGATCATGGCCATGGCCTCCTCCTCGCTGAGCCCGCGGCTCATGAGGTAGAAGATCTGGTCGTCGGCCACCTTGCTGACGGTGGCCTCGTGGCCGATGGAGGTGTCCTCCTCCTGGATGTCCATGTACGGGTAGGTGTCCGAGCGGCTGTCCTCATCGAGCAGCAGCGCGTCGCACACCACCGAGGCCTTCACGCGGCGGGCACCGGGCTCCACCTTCACCAGGCCGCGGTAGCTGGTGCGGCCGCCGCCCTGCGAGATGGACTTGCTCACGATGGTGCTCGAGGTGTCGGGCGCCACGTGCACCATCTTGGCGCCGGCATCCTGGTGCATCCCCTCGCCGGCCATGGCGACCGAGAGCACCTCGCCGCGGGCACGCGGACCCACCATCCACACCGCGGGGTACTTCATGGTGAGCTTGCTGCCGAGGTTGCCGTCGATCCACTCCATGACGGCGTCCTCGTGCGCCACCGCGCGCTTGGTGACAAGGTTGTAGACGTTGTTCGACCAGTTCTGGATGGTCGAGTAGCGGCAGCGGGCACCCTTCTTCACGATGATCTCGACCACCGCGGAGTGCAGGGAGTCGGCCGAGTACGTCGGCGCGGTGCAGCCCTCGACGTAGTGCACGTACGAGCCGGGCTCGCAGATGATGAGCGTGCGCTCGAACTGGCCCATGCTCTCGGCGTTGATGCGGAAGTAGGCCTGCAGCGGGATCTCCACCTGCACGCCCTCGGGCACCCAGATGAAGGAGCCACCGGACCACACGGCCGAGTTCAGCGCGGCGAAGGTGTTGTCGCCGGGCGGGATGACCGTGGCCCAGTGCTCGCGGAACAGGTCGGGGTGCTCGCGCAGCGCCGTGTCGGTGTCGCAGAAGATGACGCCCTTCTCCTCCAGGTCCTCCCGGATGGAGTGGTAGACGACCTCCGACTCGTACTGCGCCGACACACCGGCCAGGAACTTCTGCTCGGCCTCGGGAATGCCCAGGCGATCGAAGGTCTTGCGGATGTCCTCGGGCACCTCGTCCCAGGAGCGCCCCTGCTCCTCGGCGGCCTTGATGTAGTAGTAGATGTCCTGGTAGTCGAGCTCCGAGAGATCGCCGCCCCAGTCAGGGATCTCGCGGCTCTCGAAGATCTCCAGGGAGCGCAGGCGGAACTTGGTCATCCACTCGGGCTCTCCCTTGATCATGGAGATCTCGCGCACGACGTCCGCGCTGAGCCCCTTCTTGGGCTCGAACACGTAGTTGGCCGGGTCATGCCAGCCGAACTTGTAGGTGGTGTCGATGTCGATTTCGGGCTTGGCCGTCGACACGTAGGGCGCTCCTTCGGGGTGGGACGCTGAACGTTCTATAGGTTACGTCTATTGCCCGAACAATCAAGGCTGCTCGGGCCCTGTGACGCCCGGTTCGGCGACTATCGCGCATCGTCCTATCCTGTGGCTGTCCAGAACCCCGGAAGGGCCCACGTGACGACTGATCCGGCAACGCTCACCGACGACGAGAAGGAGATCCAGCGCCTGGTCTCCGCGCTCGGCGACCCCACGCGCCGCCGGGTGTTCTTCACCGTCCGCGAGGCCGGCACGCTCATGGGCAAGGACGACGTCGCTGAGGCCGTGGGCATCACCCGCAGGCTCGCCGGCTTCCACCTCGACAAGCTCGTGGAGCAGGGCTTCCTGCGTGCGGAGTTCCAGCGCCGCACGGGCCGCAGCGGCCCCGGTGCGGGTCGCCCCGCCAAGCTCTACGCGCTGGCCGAGGCCGAGGAGGACTCCCTGCTGGCGGTCAAGCACTACGACCTGCTGGCAGAGCTCCTGCTCAAGGCCATGAGCGACCGCTCGGGCGAGGATCCCCAGGAGGTCCTCGAGCGCGTGGGCTATGAGTTCGGGCGCGAACTCGGCGAGGCCGAGCGCAGTGCCGGCCGCAGCCCGTCGTATTCGTCCACCACCGACGCCGTGATGGGCGTTGTGGGCGTGCTCACGCGCTTCGGATTCGGGGCCACGGCGTCGGAGGACGGCCGCATCACCGCCCGCGCATGCCCGTTCGAGGAGATGGCCAAGGTCGACCCCCAGCGGGTGTGCGGGCTCGACAGGGCCATCTGGCGCGGCGTGCTGTCGGCCTTCAACCCCGACGCAACGCTGGCGAGCCCCAGCTCCACCGCGCAGGGCGACGCAGCATGTGCGGCGCTGGTGGTGGAGGCCGACGACTCATAGCCGCCTCGCGGCGGCGTGCGGCTAGAGCTCCTTCAGGCGGCTGGTGCCGAACAGCCACGTCATCCAGCCGAACAGCACGGTCATGAGGGCGGCGCCGAAGACGTCTCCCCAGTAGCCGTCCTCGGTGGCGGCCGAGGCGGCGAAGAAGATCCACAGGAACATGACGATGGTGAGCAGGGCGAACATGATCCAGCCCACCCACATGATCCAGCCGTAGGGGAGGAACCGGCGCACGCCCACGGTGTGGGCGAGGGGCGCGTAGTTGGCGCGGCGGCCGCCCGCGCGCTTCGGCTTGGAGTTCTTCCTAGGAGCCATCGGCAGGCAGGATAGCCGGATCCGCGGTCGGAGTTGCTGCGCGCCAGCGCCCGCTGCGGATGCGCAGGATGCTCACGCCCATCGCGATGAAGTACGCGACGCTGAACGCGATCTGGGGGATCGAGACCATGATCGCCCCGTACGCGATCCATGGCACGCACGCGGCCATCGACAGCGCACGCAGGCGGATTTGCCCGGATGAGAGGCGCGAGGCGGCGATGCCCAGCATTCCGAGGGCGGCGAACAGATCGGCAGGGCCCGACCACAGCACGGCGAGCAGCACCGCCGTCACCGGAATGCTGGCCCAGATGATCATCCGCCCGCGCGGATCGCGGGGATCGGTGCCGGCGAGGTCCATCACGACCACGAGCGCGCTGATCGCGATTGCGGCGGTACCACCCAGGAGCGCCCAGTGCACTCCCATGACGGCGGAACCCGCGGCATCGAGCGCCAGCAGCTTCCTGCGCCCGCGCATCATGGTTGACGCCAGCAGCAGCATCACGCCGACCGCGCCCACGATTTGCGCGAGTATCTGGATGCCGCCCATGCGCGTATCGTGACGGAGCGCGCGGCGGAACCGGTGTGAACGGGCGAGGGGGTGTGATGGATCTGGGGATCAAGGGGCGCGTCGC
>JBIIJJ010000179.1:0-3839 GCA_044233875.1 Miltoncostaeaceae bacterium
CCGTGACCGGCTACACGGTGACGGCATCCCCGGGCGGGCGCACCTGCACCAGCAGCACCACCACGTGCACGGTGAGCTCGCTGACCAACGGCACCAATTACACCTTCACGGTCGTCGCCCGGAACGCGGTGGGCACCGGCAGCGCATCGAGCGCAAGCGCGGCTGCGTACCCGTATGCGTCGCTCAAGGTGACCTGGAAGATGAGCGGCAGGAAGGCCACCGCCAGCTGGAAGCCCGTGAACGGCGCGAAGTCGTACACCCTCACCGGTGGGCGCACGGGCACGGCACAGAAGCGGGGCGCGTGCACGAAGACCAGGACCAAGGTGACGTGCACCATCACGCTGCCGAAGGGCACCAACACCCTCACCGCGTCGGCGCGCAATTCGTCGAAGCGCACCATTGCCAGGGCGACGACGAGGAAGCGCGTGAAGTAGTGCCCCGCGGCCCCGCGCGATGGGTATCCTCCCGCGCGGAGAGGTGGCAGAGCGGTCGAATGCGGCGGTCTCGAAAACCGTTTCGGGGGTTCTCCTCCGACGGGGGTTCAAATCCCCCCCTCTCCGCTGGTTCGCCGGGGGCGGGCCGCGGATTCACGCGGAACGTCCCCGGCGGTAGAATCATGCGACACCCCTCGTCGCCATGTCCAGAGGCCCCCACACCCGCCGTCCCTCTGCGTCGCTCGTCGTCGCCACCGTCGCCCTGCTTGTGGCCCTGGGCGGGGCGGGCTACGCCGTGGTGTCGCTGCCGCGGAACTCGGTGGGCACCCCCCAGCTGAAGAACTCGGCGGTGAACTCCGCCAAGGTGCGTGACCGCTCGCTGCTGGCGCGTGACTTCAAGGCCGGGCAGCTGCCTCGTGGCGGCACGGGGCCGGCGGGGCCCGTCGGGGCGACCGGGCCGACCGGACCCGCGGGGGCACAGGGGCCGGCAGGGGCGCAGGGTGCAACCGGGGCCACGGGCGCGACGGGGGCTGCGGGGGCCGTGGGGCCCACGTGGGGGACGATGTGGGAGGAGAACGGCACGAGCGTCGCCAGTTGTATTGCGACTGATCTGCTGACGCGGAGCGTCACCCTCTCCCGCACCAGCCGGCTGCTGGTATCCGGCTTCGCGCAGGTGGAAGCCGACCCGACGGCCCCCGCGACGATGCAGCTGATCATCGACATCGTCAGCGGCGCGAGCTCCCTGGGTTCGGTGGACTCCGGCACGCCCATGACCGCGCCCACGCAGCCCGACCTGATGTCGATCACCGGGGTCATCAGCAGCGCGGGCGCACCGGTGGATCTGCCCGCCGGCACGTACCAGGTGAGATTCCGCATGGTGGAGGACTCCCCGTGCACCGTGGCGATCGACGCCACCACGCCCACCCTGTCGGTGGTGACCCTGGGCACCACCCCCTAGGCGGGGCGACCCAGCATCCAGCCCTCCACCGCGAGGCGCTGGCCGCGCAGGTCAGCGGGTGCATCGGGCACCAGCCCCTCGAGCGCGGCAATCACCTGCAGGGCGCCCATGACGGCGTCGAAGGGGTCCTCGCCCGACGGCTCCGGGCCGAAGCCGTCGCGCAGTGCGGCGCGGAGCGCCGGGGCCATGCGGATACCTGCAGGGCATGCCGCCGCCCATGCGATGGCCTCGAGGCCGCGGGCCGCGCGATCGGCCTGCCGGCGCTTGCTCCACCCCGAGCGAGGGAACCCGAGGGGCCATGTGTAGGCCGCGCGCGGGTAGGCCTCGGCGATTACCGTGGCGCCCGGCTGGGCCAACTGCAGGAGCGGGCCGTCCATGGGCCACAGGCGCACGTGCGGCCGCGCGGTGGCGGGTTCCAGAACCTCGCGCCACGCGGTGAGGGCGGCGCGGCCCACCTGCTGCGCGCCCACCAACCAGAACAGCGGGGCCGCAGCCGGCATGGCGCCCGGCACGGCGTGATCGCAGCGCCTGAGCAGTTGCGCGGGGTCGGCCAGGCCGAGTGCCTGCACCAACTGCATGCGATTGGTGCCACCGGGGGCCCGGGGGTAGAAGGGCCGCTCCGGGGCGATGTCGTCCGGCGACGATGCGGCCTGGTCGAACATGGGCCATCCGCCGTCGGCCATGCGCTCGAGGACCTGGCGGAACGAGCGCACCCCCACGGCCCGGGCCCAATCCAGCGGTACGCCAATGGGAACGTCGAACCCGGCCACCACCGACGCATCGCCGGGGTCCAGCAACACGCGCATGTGCCGCAGGGGGTCCCAGGGCTCGGGCGGCCCCAGATGCCAGCCGTCGCCGTGGTTGTCTGCGCGGGCCACCCACCGTGCCCTCGGTCGCATGCTCCAGTCCGCATGCAGGACGATGCGGCTCAGTCGAGCGGCGGGAACTCGATGACCTCGCTGAAGTGGACCACCGTGACCTCGTCGTGCTCGGTGATCTCGCGCGAATAGATGTGGGTGAGGAACTGCGTGATGTCCTCGACCAGACGGAACTCGGGGTTGTCGCGCTCGATCTCGCGCTGCGTCAGGTCGCCCACGCGCTTGACCGTGACCTCGTCGATGATGGCCGTGAACAGGCGCTGGCGCGGACCATGGCGGTGGCCCACCGTCACCCACACCAACTGGCCCCGGTCGTACTTGCCGCGCTTGTCGCCCAGGCGGATGGTGGCGGTCTTGCGCCCCTTGCGCAGCTGGTCGATGAACAGCGGGGAGTAGAAGTTGAGCGCGTACATGCGGGTTACGCCACCGCCGCGATCAGCCGCTCGCGGGCGCCCTGGTCGCGCACGGCCAGGAAGCCGTCCGAGCTGAGGTCGCGCACCCGGCGCTCGGCGGCGCGGATGATGGCCTTCTCGCCGTCGTGCGTCAGCATGCCCTCGGCCTCGGCAAGGGGCACCAGCAGCACGTTGTCGACCTCGTCGGGACGATGGCGCGCAGGCGAGCCCGCGCGGTAGAGCATGAGGAAGAAGTCGACGGTCTTGTTGATGCGGCTCTTCTCGGCGCGGGCCCAGAAGCGGTACGAGATGGTGCCGAGCGGCTCGAGCACCATTCCCGTGAGGCCGGTCTCCTCGCGCATCTCGCGAACGGCGGCCTCGACGGTGGTCTCACCGGACTCGATGCGGCCCTTCGGCAGGGCGACCACCTCGCTCGATGGCACGGTGATGAGGGGCACGAGGATGTGATCGCCCACGGGAACGAGCAGCACACCACCCGCCGATCGCTCATGCCTCACCCGTGCCATGGGACGACCATACCCCTGCGACAGGCGCGGGCCAAATCAGGCCAGGCTGATCTCGTCGCAGAGGTAGACGTCCTGGATGGCGTTGAGCAGGGCCACGCCCTCCTTCATCGGCCGCTGGAACGCCTTGCGCCCGCTGATGAGGCCGGCGCCGCCGGCACGCTTGTTGACCACCGCGGTGTACACGGCGTCGTGCAGGTCGTTGGCGCCCGAGGCCCCACCCGAGTTGATGAGCGGGATGCGGCCCATGTAGCAGTGGGCCACCTGGTAGCGCGTCATGTCGATGGGGTGCTCGGTCATGAGCTTCGAGTACATGCGCGGGTCGCTCTTGCCGAACTTCAGCGTGTCGAAGCCCGACGCGGCGGTGTCGGGAGCCTTCTGCTTGATGATGTCGGCCTCGATGGTGACCCCCAGGTGATTGGCCTGGCCGGTGAGGTCGGTCGCCGTGTGGAAGTCCTCATCCGCGGTCTTGAAGGCCGGGTTGCGCAGGTAGCACCACAGCACCGTGGCCATGCCCAGCTCGTGCGCCATCTCGAAGGCCTGGGCGACCTCCTGGATCTGCCGCTTGCTCTCGTCGGAGCCGAAGTAGATGGTGGCGCCCACCGCGACGCAGCCCATCTCGCGGGCCTGCTCGACCGACGCGAACATGATCT